>JBFJWR010000063.1:0-11383 GCA_041623535.1 Pseudomonadales bacterium | reverse complement strand
GGACCGGTGTTTACCCAGGTACTGCTCGCGGACGAGATCAATCGCGCCTCACCGCGCACCCAGTCGGCACTGCTCGAAGCCATGAGCGAGGGCCAGGTGTCGGTGGACGGCACCACCCACGCACTGCCGCAGCCCTTTATCGTGCTGGCGACCCAGAACCCGGTCGACTTTCAGGGTACTTATCCGCTGCCAGAGGCCCAATTGGACCGGTTCCTGTTGCGCTTCTCGCTGGGTTATCCGCCCGCCGAGGTGGAACTGGAAGTGCTGGACGCCCACCGTTCTGCCCAACCCGTCGATGCAATCAAACCGGTGGCTGACCAGGAAGAACTACTGCAGGCACGCCGCACCGCCATGGATGCAAAGGTTTCCAGGGAAGTCAGCACGTACCTGATGCAGGTCGTACAGCGCACGAGAGACCATGCCCAGCTCGAACTGGGCGTCTCCACCCGGGGCGCGCTGGCCTGGTATCGCGCCGCCCAGGCGTATGCCTACCTGCAGGAGCGTGACTGGGTGAGCCCGGATGACCTGCAGCAACTGGCCATCCCCTGCCTCGCACACCGCGTCATCCCCACGCCGCAGGCCCGCTATGGCGGCACCAGCATGGCTTCCCTGGTTGAAGCCATCATCCGGGAAGTTCCGGTTCCGGCGTGAACGGCACCGACCTGTCACGCACGCTCGCGCGTTTCAATCACGTTTTCATTCCCGCTACCAAGGAAGGCCGCGACCGGACGCGCCGCAACCCACTGGTACGCCTGGCTGCGCCCATCATGTGGCTGTACAAGGCACTGACCGATACCGGCCGCTGGCTGATCGTCGTGGGCATCCTGATCGGGGCCGCGGCACTGGATGTCGCCGCCAGCCAGACCTACCTGCTGTGGTGCGTGCTGACCGGGGCGTTGCTGGGCGGCTTGCTGCTGCGTCCGCTGTATCGTATGCCGGGCGTGTCACTGCAGGTCGAGGGCCCCCGGCAGGTTACCGTGAACGAGCCCATGCAGTTTCGCCTGACACTGGAAAATTCCGGCTCCCGCGACATCGCCCTCGTGAACATCGACCGCCCCCTGCTGCCGTGGGACGGCAACTGGGTGCAGCGCGCCCCGGTGCTCGATGCTGCGGCAGCCGGCCAGTCCGGTCACGTGCATACGGAGGCCCGCTTCAGCGAACGCGGCCACCACCACCTGGATGCCTTCCACGCCGCGGCGCTGATGCCGTTTGGCCTGACCCAGGGGAAACGGGTCGACAGTCGCGGCTTTCATTTCATGGTGGTGCCGCAGATTGCGCGGGTGGAGCGCATTCGCCTGCCCGAACGTTCCCGCTATCAGCATGGCGGCGTGGCACTGGCGTCGACCACCGGCGAGTCCATGGAATTGCTGGGCGTGCGCCCCTACCGGCACGGGGACCCGGTCCGCGACCTGCACGCCCGCAGCTGGGCGCGGCGCGGCCAGCCCACTGTGCGCGAATACCAGCAGGAATATTTTTCCCGCGTGGGCGTGGTGCTGGATACCGACATTGCACATGGCAGCGGCACATTGCTGGAAGCCGGCATCTCGCTGGCAGCCGGCATCATCGCCTGCCTGACACGCGGCGAAACCCTGATCGACCTGCTGGTGGCGGGTACCCGCCTGCATCGCTTCACGCTGGGACGCAGTCTCGGCCACCTGGAACAGGCACTCGACCACCTGGCCTGCGTACAACCCGGACCCGCGCTGGATGTAACCGAACTGAGCTCGCTGCTGGCCCCCTATCTGGACCGGCTTTCCTGCGTGATCTTTATCGCCCTGCACTGGGACGGCACGCGTGCAGAACTGGCAGCCACCATCCGCGCACAGGGCACGGCCTGCCGCACGCTGCAGATCACGGCCGATGACGTCGCGCCGACCGCCGGCGATGCAGAAGTGCAGCCACTGACCTGCCAACAGGTGTTTGCCAGTCCGGGGCTGGCGCTGTGAAAGACACCGTCGAACAACGCACCCTGCGCATTGCCGCCTGGGACCTGGCAGCCGCCACCTGCGCGGTCATGGTGCTGGGGGTGATGGCCCTGTCCTCGCAACTGTACCTGTTGCTTCCGGTGATCCTGCTGAGTGCCGTCATTCGCTGGCGATTCTCGGCGGGTGGCAGCGGCGAAATGATCATTTCCGCCATGGCGGTCGCAGTCGGCCTGCTGCTGGCGAAAGACGCCGGTGTCCGCAATGCGGGCGGCGTGCTGGCACCGGTCGCCGCTGAAGTCCTGCTGGCGGCACTGTTCCTGATGGTGATCCGACTCTATCTGCGCAATCCGCGCGGCGGCAACATGGCAACCCTGACGATCGGACTGCTGGCCGTGACCGCGGCGGGCAGCGCCACCCTGGGCTGGCCTTACCCGGCACTGGCCACGCTGTTCCTGATCACCGGACTGCACGCACTCCGGGCCCACGACCACGCCAGGACGCAGCCCCGCTTTCCGTCACTGCGGTCGCTGCTGCCCGGTGCCGCCTTTTTACTGCTCAGTGCCGCCTGTGCGACGGGCATGAGCCTGGCACTGCCAACCGTGTACAGCTTTGCCACCGAGCGCTTCGTGGACTGGGTGCGCATTGATCCACCGAAGATCGGCTTCACCGCGGGCTCCATGTCGCTGGGCTCCATGGAGGGAATGTGGGAATCCGACGAGATTGTCCTGCGCCTGCACGGCGATGCTCGGGGCGCATTGCTGCGGGGCTCAGTACATACTGATTACAACAGTGGGCGCTGGGCGGAAGAACGCCCCACCGGCATCACGCCAGCCGGGTTGGCTGGCCCGGAAGCGCGTTCCGCAACCAACCCCGGCGACCTCGAATCCACGGTACTCGTGCAGCGAGTGGACACTGGCAAGGGACCACTGTTCCTGCCACTGGGTGCGCGCCCGGTACCGCAACCGGATGCCCTGCTGGGTATGGACGACCTTGGCCTGCTGCACAGTATCAGCACCCGCTATCCCGGCGCGTACCGGTACCGCCGTTCGGGCATGGGCTCAGCGCCGCGCCCACCCGGCCTGCAGGATCTCGACGTACCTGCGGATTTACTCCCCGCCCTGCAGAAACTGGCCACAGACTGGACCAGTGCGGCCAACACCCCGACCGAAAAGTTGCACACTCTGGTGCAGCGTCTGGAGCTGGATTTTGTCTACTCCCAGCATTATCAGCGCACCCCCGGGCGTGATCCGATGCTCGACTTCCTGCTGCGCGACCGGCAGGGCCATTGCGAATACTTTGCCTCTGCACTGGCATTGCTGGCGCGCAGCATCGGCCTGCCGGCGCGGGTGATACGCGGCTACCGGGTGCGGGAACGCAGCCCGCTGCTCAACTACTACGTGGTGCGCGAAAGCAATGCACATGCCTGGGCGGAAGTTTACGTGGATGGGCAATGGACCGCCCACGATCCCAAGCCTCTGCGCAGCACCGAACCCGCGCCCTCGCCCTCCATGTCCATGGTTGGTGCGGTGCTGGATGCGCTTCGCTACCAAATGGGTCGCATGTACATACTGGCGAAAGAACACGCGGACCGGGCAATCGGCACCGCTTTCCTGTGCATTGGCTTGTTCTGGCTCGCGCCGCGCATTCGGCGCTGGTGGAACTTCCGGCGTCCACACGGCAGGTCAGTGCAGTCAGCAAACCAGCCCGGTACACAATCACTACCCGCCATGACACGGGTGCTGCAACTGCTTGCCCGCCACGGGCTTGTGCGCGCCGACTACGAAACCGTGGAGCACTTTGCGATGCGCCTTGAAACTGAAATCGACAACACAACTGGCGCCGCGACCGCAAACGCGCTGCGACGGTACGCGGCGTTCCGCTACGGAGGGCAAGGCTCCGCAGCCGACATGGAAGCAGAACTGGCGTCAGCCTCGCGGAACCTGCAGGCCGGCAGCTAGGCGACCCGCACCCGCCGGCGTGCGACAGATTTGGAACTGCCTGTTCAACTCTGGCCGATCTGCGGCTAGGCTTGTTGCTTGATCAGCATCCGGACGACCCCATGGAAGAAACCAGCATCCGCGAGCACTTCATTCCCTTCCGCAAGGCAGACCTCGTGCGGATGTGCGCCACGGATCCCGACCTGCCGGATGCCAGCCGCGTGGCGTTTGAGCAGCTTGCTACCATGCTGGCGGCGATTTTCCATTTCGAGTTCCATGCCCGCCTGGAGAGACTCAAAGACCTGTATGCGCCGGTCAATCCGGACCGGGACACGCTGCCCAACCCCCTGCCGGACAACAACGAATCCACTTCGGAAGACAGTTCGCTGGTCGACGAACTGCAGACCGTACTGCAGGCGGCAAATTTCGTGGCCATCACGCAGGAGGACCTGCAACGGGCGCTGCTGGAGGAGTCCCTGTTCAACGTGCGCCTGGAAGTGAATTTTTCCGACTTCGAGGAAGTCGTGTTCTTCCGCCGCGGCGAATCCACCCGGAAAGAAACCATCCGCAAGTGGTTCGGATTACGCGAACGTGCCATCGAGTTCACCAACTATGACCGCGTGCTGGTCTACGTACGCTTCAAGGATGCCGACTATTTCGCAACCCAAAAGCGCGGCGCCCTGATGTTCACGCCGGGTTCCACCCTGCTCAAGCTCTTTCAGGATGTGCCCAAGGCAGACCTGGAAATGCTCTTCCCGAACACCGAAGTGCGCATGAAACTGCTGGACAAGATTCTCATCGGTGTGCCGGCGGCAGCCGGCAGCATCGCCGTCGTGGCCACCAAGCTGAGTGGCACCCTGTTGCTGGTCGGCGCGTTTCTCGCCTTCTGGCTGGGCATGCGTAGCCAGCCGGTGACGATAGACCAGGCGGCGCTGATCACGCTGGCGGTGGGACTGGGCACCCTGGCCGGGTACCTGTTCCGGCAGTTCACGAAGTTCAAGAACCGCAAGATCCAGTTCATGAAAGCGCTGACCGACAACCTCTATTTTCGCAACCTGGATAACAACGCCGGTGTGTTCCATCGCCTGATCGATGCCGCCGAAGAAGAAGAGTGCAAGGAAAGCCTGCTGGCCTATCATGCGCTGCTCTGTGCGGGGCGGCCACTGAGCGAACTGGAACTGGACAGGCAGGTCGAGCAGTGGTTCCTGGATCGCTGGCAATGCAGTCTCGACTTCGAGGCCGACGATGCACTGCGCAAACTGGTCCGCCTGCAGTTGGTTGACCAGGCCGGTGAGAAGTACTCGGCCGTGGCGCCGGCCGTGGCACTACGCCGCCTGGATCAGCGCTGGGATGCGTTCTTCCAGTTCGATTGAGCAGCTCACTGGCAAATAGATGGGCAACTGGTACTCTTTACTTTCCATCTGACGCGTAATGCCCAGGCTCGCATAAACCGCGGCCCCGCCCATCGGATCCCGAGACGCTGGCACGGCAGAAAACCCTGTGAAAGACAATATGAAATCGCCGGACAAATACCGCATCGTCAAGGTGCTGTGTGTCGACGATGACGAAGACGACTACCTGCTGATCCGGCAGACCTTCAAGCAGATCGAGGCTGCCACCGGAAACAGCTACTTCGTGGAGCAGGCGGGATCCCTGGAGATTGCCGACCGGATGATGGGACTCGGCAGTTACGACCTGTTCGTGGTCGACTGCGTGCTGCGCGCCAGCGGCAGGGAGGCTAACGGCATCGACCTGGTCCGCCAGTTGCGCAACCAGCCAGCCCCGCCACCGATCATCCTTATAAGCGGCCAGGATCGCTTTACCCTGGAATCGGACGCACTGCGCTGGGTGGCACAGGGCGTCATGACCTTTCTGCAGAAGAAGGATCTCAGCCCGGAATCCCTGCAGCGTGAACTGGCCACCATCGGGCGTCGCCGATTGCACATGCTGCTGGTTGAAGACTGCCCTGAAGATCGCGAGCGCATCCTGGATGACCTCAAGCGCAGTGACCGGTACCGATTCAAGGTGGATTGCGCCGACTCGGCCGCTACCGGGCGCGCCCTGCTGGCAGAACACGACTACGACGCACTGGTGGTCGACTTTCACCTGCCGGATGGCAGCGGTGACGAACTCATCGCCGAGTGGCTGCAACAGCGTGAGGACGGCCCATCGCTACTGCTGACCGGCAAACTGAAGATCGGTCTGCCGGAGCACATCGTCCGCCTGATCAGCCAGCGGCGGGTCGGATTTCTGGCCAAAGATCAACTGGATGCGGAATCACTGGTCGCGGCACTGGAGCAAAGCGCCGGCGGCCGGTTGCGCTGAGCCGGCGTTTAGAAAACGCGACTTTCATAGAAAAAGCTGTTATAGTCCGCCCCGCCTTGCACTCTGGTCCTTGCGGGCACCACTGGCAGCCGACGATCGGCTCCCTCCTGGAAATTCTTACTTTTATTTCAGGCATGCACGTGGACCACGCGAAGCAGCAGCTTCGTGCGGGCGGCCAGAGGAATATACAACATGCCTTTCGCATCGCTGGGCCTTGCGCCCGAATTCTGCACTGCCGTTGAACGCAACGGATACACCACCCCGACACCCATCCAGCAGCAAGTGATTCCGATCATTCTGCAGGGCGGCGATGTACTCGCCGCTGCGCAGACCGGCACTGGGAAAACTGCGGCTTTCACGCTGCCCCTGCTGCAAAGACTCATTACCACGCCGGCCGCTGGCAATCCGGACAAGCGCCTGCCGCGTGTACTGATCCTGACACCTACCCGTGAACTGGCCCAGCAGGTGGCCGACAGCGTACAAACCTATCGCGGCGACAGCGTTTTGCGCAGCGTCGCAGTGTTCGGTGGCGTTTCCATCAATCCGCAGATGGAAAAATTACGGCGCGGTGTGGACCTCGTGATTGCCACACCCGGGCGACTGCTCGATCATGTTGAGCAGCGCACCATAGACCTTTCCACCGTGGAAGCGCTGGTACTCGACGAAGCAGACCGCATGCTCGACATGGGCTTCATTCGCGACATCCACCGTATCATTGCGCTGATGCCCAAGAAGCGGCAGAACCTGATGTTCTCGGCGACGTTCTCGCGCGAAATCCGCCGCCTGGCAGAAGGTCTTCTGACCAATCCGGCCATGGTCGAGATCGAACCCCACAAGACTTCTGCCGAGACCGTGGAACACATCGTTCACGCGGTACCCGGCACCCGCAAGCGCGAACTGCTGTCATGGCTGGTGGGCAACCAGAACTGGCAACAGGTACTGGTGTTCACCCGCACCAAGCACGGAGCTGACCGACTGGCCAAGCAACTGCAGCAGGATGGTCTCGATTCGGACGCCATCCACGGCAACAAGACCCAGGGCGCCCGCACCAAGGCACTGAGCAACTTCAAGCAGGGCAAGGTTCGCATCCTGGTGGCCACCGACATCGCGGCGCGCGGCCTCGATATCGAGGAACTGCCGCACGTGGTGAACTTCGAACTGCCCAATGTGCCGGAAGATTACGTGCACCGCATTGGCCGCACCGGTCGCGCCGGACGCGGCGGCCAAGCCATTTCGCTGGTGGCGCCGACGGAAGCCAACCAGTTGCGGGCCATTGAGCGACTGCTCAAGCAAAGCATTCCACGGGTCGATGTCGATGGCTACACCATCCAGCTGGCCATGGACAAACCCAACTACCGCCCGCCGGTACGCAGCTTCTCGCCCCGTCGCGGCAGTAGTGCCCGGCGGCGCTAGCCGCTCCTGACAGACCCATGTTACGCTCATGAGTGGTGAAATATAAATAACTACTCATGAGCGCTGGTCTGCAAACTTGGCGCCCATTGCCGGGATTACAGAACGTTGGCTGAAAGCATTCCCGATCATTACGGTTACAAGCTGCTGGTCAGCCTGACCCAGCACCGCGATCTCGACGCCCTCAATCGCGCCTTTCTGGATGCACTCTCCTTTGCCCTGCCGAAGCTGGCCTTCCGCATCTACATACACACCGAACAGTACGGACACTGGCGGCTGATGTGTGGCACCAACCTGGAACTGGCACGCGGAGACCGGGTTGACCAATCAGTTAAAAAACATGACCTCTCGCTGATTGACTCGATCGGTGCAGCCGAGGACGACGCGAAGTACATTGCCGAGGGAAAAACCTTTGTCTGCCTGTTTCCGATCCGGCTGGGGCGTGATTACTTCGCCGCTCTGATTTCCGACGGCTTTTACCAGCCTTCCGGAAACGTGCTGCTGGAATCCCTGATTTCCATGTACAGCAACGTGTACACGCTGCTGTACCGCATGAACCACGATCCCCTGACCGGCCTGCTGAACCGCGAAAGCTTCAGCCACGCGGTGGAAATGGAAGCGCACGACGGTGGCACGTCAGCCGCACAACTGGTCATCATCGACATCGATTACTTCAAGAAGATCAATGATACGCACGGTCACCTGCGGGGTGATGCCGCGCTGGTTCAACTGGCCGGACTGATGATCGACTCCTTCCGGGACAACGACTACCTGTTCCGATTCGGTGGCGAGGAGTTCGTCGTATTGCTGCACGACTCCTCGGGAGAAAACGCCCATGCCATTCTCGACCGGTTCCGCGAAACGGTCGCCAATACGGAATTCGAGGACATTGGACGGATCACCATTTCCATGGGCTATGCCAAACTCGATCCGGCGCTGCCGCAGCACAAGATTGTCAGCCGCGCAGACCGGGCACTGTATTACGCCAAGGAGCACGGCCGAAACCAGTTGCAGTGCTATGAACGGCTGGCAGAACTGGGCTGGCCAAGCGCATAGAACGCAGTAGGAAGGCGCCTGCATGCAGCCGACCACGATCGGCAGACACAAAAAAGGCGGCTATCAAAGCCGCCTTTTTTGCGTGACCGGCGAGTTACTTCAGGCCAAGTCCACCTTCAGCAGAAACGCCAACACCGATGTCGGCCTTGGTACGCGTGGCTGCATCAGCCGCTGCCTTTGCCTTGGCAGCACCAGCTTGTGCCTTGGCCTGGGCATCCGTAGTCGTTGCCTGGCCCTTGGCTTTGGCCTGCGCACCCTTTTCCTGGGCTGCATCACGCGCCGATGCTGCCTTGGCCTGACCAGCTGCCTTGGCATCCACCGCCGTGGTGGCCGCAGCTTCTGACTTGCCGCGTGCATCTGCATCCGCATTGGCTTTCATGTCGGCCTTCACGTCAGCCTTCACACCCGCTTTGGCACTGCCGTCCGCATTGGCTTCTGCATTTGCTTCGGCATTCGCATCAGCATTGGCCTCTGCACCGCCGCCGAGGATTCCGCCGACTGCGTTCATGGTGCGCTGCACAACACCGGTTTCGGCGCTGGCGCTGGCATTGGCGTTACCACTGGCGCTGGTATCTGCAATCGCCGCGCTGGAAAATATCGCTGCGGCAAGAACTGTCAAAGTCATGTTTTTCATTGGTGATCACCCTCTCAATGGTGGTTACGGTGAATTAAAGAGCCAACAGAGTACCGCTGTGGTTCGGTTTATGCAATTTTCTGAATTCAGCAAAGGTTCAGCTTGGATATGCCATGGCATACATCTGGAACGGTGGTATAACGTTGCTTCTATTCTTCGTTCGACTACAGTCTGAACACTGCAACTGAGGAGCAAAACCGATGATTCCCTTCAATATTCAGGTCGCGTGCTACCGCGCATTCATGATGGTTTTTAAACTGGCCACTTGGATACTGCCCTTTCGCACGCCCCTGATGTTCGTCGGCCCGGGCTCATCACGCCAGCTTGCCGCAACAATCGGGCAGACCGGCACCAGGAAGATACTGATCGTTACCGACGCGATGCTGATACAACTCGGGCTGCTCAATGGCATTCAGGAAGAACTTGAAAAGAATGGTGTGGAAATCGTTATCTACGATGGCATCAAGCCGGATCCCACCATCCAGCAAATCGAAGACGGCCTCAAAATGCTGGAACAGAACCAGTGCGAAGCAATTCTCGCGGTAGGTGGCGGCTCCTCGATCGATGCCGCGAAAGTGATTGCCGCGCGCGCTACCAACAAGAAGCCCATCTCCAAAATGACCGGCCTGTTTCGCGTCTACCGCGGCATACTGCCCCTGTACGCGGTGCCGACCACCGCCGGCACGGGTTCCGAGGTGACCGTCGCCGCAGTGGTTTCTGACCCGGAACGGAAACGCAAACTACCCATCATGGATATCAAGCTGGTGCCGCAGATGGCGGCACTGGACGGTGAACTCGCCAAGGGGCTGCCCCCGCACATTACCGCGGCGACCGGCATGGATGCACTCACCCACGCGGTCGAGGCTTATATCTCGCGGAACAACTTCAAAAGCACCGACAAGATGGCGGTCGCGGCGACGCGACTGATCATCAAGTATCTTCCGCGGGCAGTCAAAGACGGGGCGAACGACGTGGAAGCACGCCAGAACATGTCGCTGGCAGCTTTTTATGCCGGGATCGCCTTCACGCAGGCAGGCGTCGGCTATGTACATGCGATCGCCCACAACTTCGGCGCGCTGTATCACACGCCACACGGCCTCGCCAATGCCATCGTCATGCCACATGTACTCGATTATTCGAAGCCGGAGTGTACCCGTCGCCTTGCTGAACTGGCAGATGTCGCCGACGTACGGGAGGCCGGCGACAGCGACGAGGTGGCAGCCGACAAGTTCATCGCCAAGATTCGCGAGATGAATACGGAGTTCAATATCCCGGAGCAACTCGAAGCACTGCAGGCCGGCGACATTCCGGCGATTGCCGATGCCGCCCTTCAGGAAGCGCGCTTCACCTATGCGGTCCCGCGCTACATGGACAAGCCCACCTGTGAAAACCTGGTGCGCAAAATGCTGATGCAGGGATGAAGTCGGTTCCGGCGCGCGCTGGCCGTGCTTCGCCAGTGGCGCGCCGGAGGCTTTTCTTGCCGGCCGCGCTCAATACTTTAAAGGCTGTCAGCGCAGGCGATTACCCACAGCCGCTCAGTCAATCCCGTCCCCCTTGCCCTCATCGCGCGTAGCCAGGTAGATACTGTCCAGCGCCGCCTTGTACAGTTGGTTTGTGGCTTCCGGGTCAATTTCCAGGCCATACGAGCAAACAGTTCCGCCCATGGTTTTGGCGCGCGCCGCAACCGGGCCGCGCAAACGTTCGGCACTGGTTTGATTACGCACCGTGTAGGGATCATCAAACAGCAGGACATCATCAACCGGACAGACACCGGCAACCCGAACCGGATCTCCGATTTTCAATCGCGCGTTCGTCAACAGGCGAGCCCCTTCGGGCGAATAATTCAACAACTCGGCCGCGCTGGAAGATCCCAGATCTGCGCTGGCTTTCCGAACGCGCAGTGAAACCAGTTTCTCTGAGCCGTCCTCCATCACAATCTGCAATGCAACGGCCATGTCATCGCGGGCGGAGCGACGCCGAACTTCCTCTTCCGTCACCTCAACCACCGCCATCGGCAACGCGCCGAAAGCAGACAGGTCAAAGTCGACCTTGGGTGTCGGTTTCGCTTTCTCGGCGACGGCCAGTTTTTCGGCCTG
>JBFJWR010000062.1:0-11409 GCA_041623535.1 Pseudomonadales bacterium | reverse complement strand
TGGCAGAGCCGCCGGACGACCCGCCGGGTACGCAGTCGGTGTTCCACGGGTTGGCGACGGCGCCGAAATAACTGGTTTCGTTGGACGAGCCCATGGCGAACTCGTCCATATTGGTCTTGCCCAGCATGATCATGCCGGCATCGGTGCAGCGCTCGACGACCGTGGCGTTATAGGGGGCGGTGAAATTCTCCAGCATGCGCGAGCCACAGGTGGTACGCAGCTGGCGGGTGCAGAAGATGTCCTTGTGAGCCAGGGGGACGCCGGCCAGCGGGTGGGCGGTGCCGGCGGCACGGGCTTCGTCGGCCCGCTGTGCCCGGGCCAGCACGGCCTCGTCTTCATCGATCGTGATAAATGCGTTCAGCGTCGGATTCATCTGCCGGATGCGGGCCAGGTAGTGGCGCGCAAGCTCGACGGCAGAGCATGATTTGTCCGCCAGGCCGCGGGCCAGGGTCGCTATGCTTTGCTCATGCATGACGGTTTATTCGACCACCCGTGGCACGAGGTAGAGGCCGTTCTCGGTGGCGGGCGCACAGGCCTGGGCCAGTTCGCGCTGGTCGGGCTCGGTGACCACGTCGGCGCGCAGTCGCTGTACGGCGTCCAGCGGATGTGCCATCGGCAGGATGTCTGTCGTATCCACCGCCTGCATCTGGTCAACCAGGAGCAGAATCCGGGACAGTTCGCCGGCATAACGCGGCAGGTCCTGTTCCGGCACCCCCAGGCGGGCGAGGTGTGCGATTTTCTGCACGTCCTTGCTGGATAAAGCCATGGTCAACTGTCCGGTAGCGATGCTTGAGAAGGGCGCAAACGTTATCACACTTGTGCCTTGCCCAAAATCCCCACCATTGATACAGTTGCGCACCTTTCAAGCCGCCTCTCAGGGGCAAATTACCCGATGCTTAAGAAATTAAGGGGTTTGTTCTCCAGTGACCTGTCGATCGATCTGGGAACGGCCAATACACTGATCTATGTTCGTGACCGTGGCATCGTTCTGAACGAGCCTTCGGTGGTGGCCATCCGTACGCATATGAACCAGAAAAGCGTGGTGGCAGTGGGTGCGGACGCAAAGCGCATGCTCGGGCGTACTCCCGGGAACATCACCGCGATCCGCCCGCTGAAGGATGGCGTAATCGCCGACTTCCAGGTTACCGAGAAAATGCTGCAGCATTTTATCAACCGGGTGCATGAACACTCCTTTATTACACCCAGCCCCCGGGTCCTGGTCTGCGTGCCGTGCAAATCCACCGAGGTGGAGCGCCGGGCCATCAAGGAATCCGCGCTGGGCGCCGGTGCCCGCAGCGTCTACCTGATCGACGAGCCCATGGCGGCAGCCATCGGCGCGGGCCTGCCGGTGGAAGAGGCCAATGGCTCCATGGTGGTGGATATCGGCGGTGGAACCACTGAAATTGCGCTGATCTCGCTCAACGGCATTGTCTATTCCGATTCAGTCCGCGTTGGTGGTGACAAGTTTGACGAAGCCATCGTGCAGTACGTGCGCCGCAAGCACGGCAGCCTGATCGGCGAAGCAACCGCGGAACGCATCAAGCACGAAATTGCCGTGGCCGTGCAGAGTAACCAGGTTCGCGAAATCGACGTGCGCGGGCGCAACGTGGCCGAAGGCGTGCCGCGCAGCTTCACCCTGAACAGCAACGAGATTCTCGATGCGTTGCAGGACGCGCTGTCAGCCATTGTGGATGCGGTGAAAAGCGCACTGGAACAGTCACCACCCGAGCTGGCGTCTGATATTGCCGAGCGTGGCGTGGTACTGACCGGCGGCGGCGCCCTGCTGCGTGATCTCGACAAACTGCTCAGCGCGGAAACCGGTCTGCCGGTGATCGTTGCGGAAGACCCCATGACCTGCGTTGCCCGTGGTGGCGGCAAGGCGCTGGAAATGATGGACCTGCATACGTTCGACCTGCTGTCGACCGACTGAATCCTGTCGTCTGCGGTCGAATCAGGCCGGCCTGGGGAGCGCATTTTTCGGGCATCAGCGCGAACGCTACAGGGATGTACGACAGGGATGTAAGAAGTGCGCGCTGCCGCCTTCGGAGCCGCCATGGATGGCGGCGGAGATTTAGAAACATACGCTCTCCAAGCCGGCCGTCCTGCGACAACCGCGCTTTTTTCCATCATTGAGCGTGTGATCTCCCTCATTAAGTAAGAGCCATTGCACTCCGGGCTCTTTAATTTCTATAAAATAGTCGCATACGGAACCCGGAGGCGGCTCATCAAGACGATCTTCAAGGAAGACAGCGGCGATCTCGAACGCTTCGTGCTGCTGGCCGCCATGTCCGTGGCCCTGATGCTGGCGGATGCGCGGCTCGCGCAGATGACCCTGGTCCGCTCCGGACTGGTGCTGGCTGCGACGCCCCTGCAGTGGGTGGTGCAATTGCCGGCGCGCACGGCGCGCTGGATTTCTGACGTCAGCACATCCCGTGAATTCCTCGAATCAGAGAATGCCCGTCTCACCGCCCGCAACATGGTGCTGGAGGGCAAGTCGCAGCGGCTGATCTCCATGGAGGCGGAGAACATTCGCCTGCGCATGCTGCTGAATGCCTCCGACTCGCTGGATGAATCGGTGATGGTGGCCGAAGTCATATCCGTGGATCCGGATCCGTTCACGCACAAGATTTTTATCGACAAGGGTTCCCGGCACGGGGTCTTCAAGGGACAGCCGGTGCTCGGTGCCACCGGCCTGATGGGGCAGGTGGTGCAGGTCGATCCCTACAGCAGCCGGGTCCTGCTGATCACTGACAGCAATCACGCCATACCTGTGCAGGTGGCTCGCAACGGCTTGCGTGCGATTGCCATCGGCACCAGTTCCATCATGAATCTGGAACTGGTCCATGTGCCTGATACCGCGGATATCCGGGTTGGCGACACGCTGATCAGTTCCGGCATGGGACGGCGTTTCCCCTCCGGTTATCCGGTCGCGGTGGTGGTCGATATCAACCATCATCCGGGTCGGCCATTCGCCAAGGTGCGGGCCACGCCGACCGCCGAACTCGATCGCGGCCGCTACGTGCTGCTGGTCTTTACCGAACAGTCCCGGACACCGGCGCAGGCGGGAGCGCCGGCTGCCGGGGCAACCGAAACGCCAGCGGAAGCCACGCTTCCCGATACAGGGGCCCAGTAATGGAAGGTCGTCCCGGTGACAATCTGCTCATCGTTGTCAGCTTCATCGTGGCCATCGTGGTGTACAACATCCCATTGCCCCACGTGATCGAGTATGGCCGGCCGGAGTGGATCTCACTGGTCCTGCTGTACTGGGCGGTGGCGCTGCCCAACCGGATCGGCCTGGCGACTGCCTGGAGCATCGGCCTGTTGCTGGATGTGCTCACTGGCGCCATCCTGGGGCGCAATGCACTCGCCATGCTGTTGCTCGCCTTTCTCGCGCACCGGCTCTACCAGCGCCTGCGCATGTTTCCGGCACTGCAGCAGGCCCTGATCGTGTTCCTGGTCGTGGGGCTGCAATTGCTGCTGCTGCACTGGATAGACAGCTTCCACGCGGTGGTGTCACCACCTTATTTCTACCTGATTCCTTCCCTGACCAGTGCCCTGTTCTGGCCGCTGGTTTACTTCTTGCTGCACACCGCGCGCTTGCGCGCACGCTGACCCATGACGAAGCCACAGCTATTGCTGGCTTCCCGTTCGCCGCGTCGGGCCGAGTTGCTGGCGCAGCTTGGGTTGCGCGTACAGGTGCGACCGGCAGACGTCGACGAACATCTTGATGAATCACTGGAATTGCCCGAAGCCGTGACCGATCTGGCGCGTCGCAAGGCGCTGCGGGGGCTGGAACTGGCGGGCACGGAACTGCCGGTGCTGGGTGCAGACACGGTGGTATGCTTGAACGGAGACGTCCTTGGCAAGCCAGTGAACAATGCCGAGGCGGGTGCTTTTCTGCGGCGATTGTCCGGCAGCCGGCACCAGGTGATCACCGGCGTTGCCGTCGTCACTGCCACGCAGGTGCTATCTTGCGTGAGTTGTACTGATGTGTGGTTTTGCGCACTGACCGATGCACAAATTGATCGTTATGTGGCCACCGGCGAGCCAGCCGACAAGGCCGGTGCGTATGGCATTCAGGGATTGGGAGGCATTTTTGTTGCAAGGCTGGAGGGCAGTTACAGTGGCGTCATGGGGCTGCCCGTTGCGGAGACCGCGGGCCTGCTGTCACGCGTTGGCCTGGCCGTCCTGTGAGTGCGGGGCGCAGCCATGAGTGAAGAGGTTCTGATCAATATTTCCCCGATGGAAACGCGGGTGGCGTTGATCGAAAACGGCGTGCTGCAGGAAACCTACATCGAGCGCATGTCGCGTCGCGGCATCGTCGGGAATATCTACAAGGGACGCGTGGCGCGGGTGCTCCCCGGCATGCAGGCGGCGTTTATCGATATCGGCCTGGAACGCGCGGCATTCATTCATGCCGCAGACATCACGCGCGGCAAGCCGGTGCCCGAGGGGCGCGAAAACAACGGCGAAAGTATTACCAGCCTGGTGAGCGAAGGCGATGCACTGGTGGTGCAGGTCACCAAGGATCCCATCGGTACCAAGGGGGCACGGCTCACCGCCCAGATATCCATTCCAAGTCGTTTCCTGGTGTACATGCCAGCGTCCGATCACATCGGTGTATCGCAACGCATCGAGGACCCCGAAGAACGCGAGCGCCTGAAAGAGGTGGTCGGGGCCGTCAGCGACGAAGAACCGGGCGGTGGGCTGATTCTGCGTACTGCCGCCGAAGGAGTCTCTGACCACGACCTGCAGGAAGATGTGCGTTACCTGCATCGCCTGTGGACTTCATTACAGTCGCGGATGGAAGAGGCCGTCGCGCCCGCCATCATCTACACCGAGATGCCCCTCTACATGCGCGCCATGCGCGATATCGTCGATGGTGATGTGGAACGTATTCGTATCGATTCGCAGGAAAAATTCGCCGAGATCGAAAAGTTCGTTCAGGAGTACGTTCCCGAGGTGAATGGACGTGCTGAATATTACGCCGGAGAGCGCCCGATATTTGATCTGTTTGCGGTGGAAGATGAGATTCAGAAAGCCCTGGAGCGCAAGGTGCCGCTCAAGTCGGGGGGCTACATCATCATTGATCAGACCGAGGCGATGACCACCATTGATGTGAACACCGGTGCATTCGTCGGCCGCCGTAATCTCGAGGAAACCATTTTCAAAACCAACCTGGAGGCGGCCACCACCCTGTCGCGCCAGCTGCGCCTGCGCAATCTCGGCGGCATCATCATTATTGATTTTATTGATATGGATGAAGAAGATCACCAGCGACAGGTTTTGCGTACGCTGGAACGTGCGCTGGAAAAAGACCATGCCAAGACCAAGGTGACCGGCGTGTCCGACCTCGGGCTGGTCGAGATGACGCGCAAGCGCACCCGTGAAAGCCTGGGACAGATTTTGTGCGAGCCCTGTGCGGTCTGTAACGGACGCGGTACGGTGAAAACCACGGAAACCGTGTGTTACGAGATTTTTCGTGACATCCTGCGCGAAGCGCGGGCCTATGGCACGGACACCTACATGGTGCTTGCCGCGCAAACGGTTGTGGATCGGCTCCTCGACGAGGAATCTTCCAACCTGGCAGACCTGGAGCACTTCATTGAGAAGTCGATCCGGGTGCAGGTAGAAACACAGTATTCCCAGGAGCAGTTCGACATCGTGCTGCTCTGATCCCCGGGGTTCCCTAACGCAGGCGTTGTTGAATCGTGGCCAGAAATTTCATTCGATCCTCCATTTACCAGGTCTGGCTGACCCTGGCCCTGCTGGTCATCCTGTTTGCCCTTTATATTGCAGTGGGCCGCCAGTTTATGCCGGTGGTTGGCCACTACCGGGAAGATATCCAGCGATTCATCAGCACCCAGTGGGGCGTGCGTGCCGACGTCGGCAAGCTGCAAGGCAGCTGGGTGGGCTACGAGCCGACCCTGCAACTGGAAAACCTGCAGCTCTTTTTTCCCGGCAATACCTCCGAAGTGCCGGCGATCACCATCGACCGGCTGGACCTGACACTCGACAGCCTGCGGTCCATCGTCAAGCGCAACGTGGTGTTTAGCAACGTCGTGTTCGCGGGACTGCGTTTTCAGCTCGATCAGACCGCCGAGGGCTGGCGCCTGCCTGGCGTGGTGATGGCGAATCCCGCAGCCGGAGAAACCAGCGGCCCGGAAGGCCCGGTGCGCTGGTTGCTCTCACAGGCCAGGGCGGAGGTCACCGATACTCATGTGCAGCTGCGTCCGCGCAATGACGCGCCGATAGACATAACCGACGTCGAATTGCAGATTTTCAATCACGGCAGCCAGCATCGTGCCGAGGGCGGCATAAAAATCAGTGGCGAGCTGGGCAATATTGCGATGCGGCTGCGTAGCGAAGCCCATGGCGATCCGTTCGACACGGAAGACTTTTACGCCGATTTTCACCTTGCGATCAGCGACGCCAGGCTGGTGAAACCGCTGTTTCGCGAGCAGTTGCCCATTCTTCACATTGCCAGCCTGGAGGGCAGCGCTGAATTCTGGGGCTACTGGCGCGGCGGCCGGCTGGATTACCTGCTGGGTGATGTCAGCCTGCCCGATTCCACCTGGGTCGCCGGGGGCGACCGCCTGAATATTCCGATCCGTAACGGTGAGGGGCGCCTGGTATGGCGGGCGACCGGCCCCGGGCGCTGGTCGGCGGAAATCGGTGACATGCGGTTTGCATGGGGAGCGCACCAGTCGCACATCAGCAAGATCCGTGTTGCCAGCCAGCCGGATGATCGCAGTCTGCACATCAGTTTCGACCGGCTGGCGCTCGGTCCCTTCAATCGACTGCTGCTGGGCACCAACGTGTTGCCGGAAAGGCTGGCCGGAATTCTGCGCGATCTGGCGCCCACCGGCGACCTGGAAAACATCCAGATTCAGCATTGGCTGGAGCCGGACGCGCAGCCGCGTTTCCAGATTCGCGCCAACCTGAACGAGGTCGGCTTGTCAGCGTGGGGGCAGGCGCCATCCCTGTCGCGTATCAGCGGTTACCTGCAGGCCAATGAGCGTCGCGGCTACCTCGACCTGGATACCACCGACACCTTGCTGACATTTCCGGAGCTCTTTAACGAGGGCTGGCAGCTGGCACATGCACGCGGTCGTATCGGTTGGTCCATCGATCTGCCACAGATACAGGTGCGCAGCGGCCTGCTGGACCTGGCGCCGCCCGGTGCACAGTTGAAGGGGCGATTCAACCTGTTGCTGCCGCAGGACGAGCGTGATTTCGAAATGTCGCTGGCGCTGGGCATTCCACAGGCCGATGGCAAGTTCACGCCAACGTTTCTGCCCACGCGCATCATGGGTGCCGGTGCGACCGAGTGGTTGCAGCGCGCCGTCCGCGCCGGGCAGGTGCAATCCGGAGCGTACATTTATCACGGTGCGTTGCAGAATCGCACTGAACATAAGTTTTCTTCCGTGATGTTCTTTGATGTCAAAGCGGGCCAGTTGCGGTTCCTTCCCGACTGGCCGGACATCACCGGCGTGGATGCGCTGGTGATCGGCGATGCGCGTGGCTACCAGGCGCGGGTCACGCAGGGCCGCCTGCTCGACAGCCAGCTGGCCAGTGCGGACGTCAATTTCCCACACGCACGCAGCGGGACGCCGGTGGTACGGATCAAAGCGGCGGTTCGCCACACGCTGCCGGGTGTCATGCGCCTGTTGCGCGATACGCCTTTGCGCGAGGTGACACCGGCACTGCTGGATAGCTGGACGGTTGCCGGTTCCGCGCCCACCGACCTGCGGTTGCGCATCGGCCTGGGCAATGAAGTGGACGTGAACGCAGACGCCCGCGTGCGTCTTGAGCAGGCCATGATCGAAATGCCACAGGGACCCAAGCCCCTGCGTTTTGACCGCATCGGGGGGCAGGTGCGGTGGAGTTCAAACAAGGGCCTGTCCAGTGAGAAACTCACGACCCGTTTTCTGGATGCCGACAGCCGGGTCAGTATTGTTACCGAGGCCGAGAACGGTGCGCCCGAAACCCGCGTGCAGCTTGAATCGGAAGTGAGCATTCCGCGCCTGCAGCAACTGGTGGACTCCCCGATTCTTACGTTCGCCTCTGGCACGCTTCCCTACCAGGCCGAGCTGCAGGTTCCCTACGACGGGCGGCTGCCGGTCCTGGAAATTCATTCCAGCCTCAGGGGCGTGGCCATCGACATGCCACCCCCGCTGCACAAGAAGGCCGGCGAAACGCTGCCGACCAGTTACAAGATGCAGTTCGGCGAGGTGGACGACCGACTTTACTTGCACATGCGTGGATTGCTGCGCGGCCGCATCTACCAGAAGGATGGCGTGATTTCGCGCGGCATACTCCGTTTTGGGGATGATGAACTGCAGGAAATGCCGGTGGCGGGGCTCATGATCGGCGGACGCCTGGAACGCCTGGATTTTTCGCAGTGGCAGACTTTCCTGCCGGTTCTCAACAAGCGCATGGCGGGTGCGGTGGAAGGGGGCAGCACGTCTGCGCTGGTGCGCAACATGGAGTTCCGGTTCGGCGAGTTGCTGCTGTTTGGTTATTCCATGCCGGACAGCCATGTGCAGATGACACGGCAACCGCGGCACTGGAATCTTGATTTGCGCAACGAACTCATCAGCCTGAATGCCGAGTTGCCCCATGACGAGCGCGCACCGCTGGACCTGCACCTGCGCTATCTGCATTTGCCGCAGACGGAACAGAAAACGGAAGGTGATCCGCTGCAGGATATTGATCCGCGCGATATTCCGTCCCTGAACGTGCAGGTGGATGATTTCAAGCTGGGTGCGCAGGATCTCGGCAACTGGTCGTTCCAGTCCCGGCCGACCGCTACCGGGCTCTCTGCGACTGCAATTACCGGGCGCATGCGTGCCACGGATTTTTCACAGGGCGCCCTGCTCTGGAACCTCGAGGACGGGGCGCACACGACCCAGACCAACCTGGTGGCACGGGCAGGAGACATGGCCGACGTCCTCAAGGCCTGGGGTTTCGAGCCGACGCTGGACAGTAAAAAGGCCCGCTTCAGCGGACGCATGAACTGGCCCGCATCGCCGGCCGGATTTGCATTGCCGGAGGCCGAGGGGCGGCTGTCAGTCAAGATCGAGGACGGACGTTTCATTGAGGCATCCGGTGCCGGCATCCTGCGCGTGTTTGGTATCCTCAATATCAACAACATCGCGCGTCGCTTGCGCCTGGATTTCAGCGATCTGTTCAAGAAAGGCCTGAGTTACGACAAGATCGACGGGGATTACCAGTTGACCGGCGGCGTGCTGCGCAGTGTCGGTTCGCTGGATGTGCTGGGCCCGTCCAACAAGTTTTACATTTCCGGTGATGTGAACCTGGTGAACGAAACGCTGGATCAGAAAATGGTCCTGACCGTGCCACTGACGTCCAACCTGCCGTTTGCGGCGCTCATCGTTGGTGCTCCCTATCTTGCGGGTGCGATATTTCTTACCGAGAAGCTGCTGGGTGATCGTCTAGAGCGCTTTGCCAGTGCGCAGTACAGCATCCGTGGCCCGTGGGCCAACCCGGAAGTGAAACTCGAGAAGATGTTCGCGGACAAGGACTGAGACGGATTGAAACCATGAATGCAGCAGAATCTGAAACCACGGTGACACGCGTGGCGGCTGTGCAGATGGTCAGCAGTGGGCAACTGCTGCGCAACCTGGAAAAGGCCGGTGCGCTGATTGCGCAGGCGGCCGGGCAGGGCGCCGCGCTGGTCGTTTTGCCGGAGAATTTCGCGGTTTTCCCGGTAGAAAACAGCCGCGTGCTTGGTGCGGCGGAAGCCACCCCGGACGGGCAAATCCGCAGCTTCCTGCGTGAGCAGGCGCGGACGCATGGCATCTGGCTGGTGGGAGGCAGTGTGCCGGTGCTGGACGATGCCGCAGGCGGTGTCGTGTCGGCCTGTTTTGTGCTCAATCCGCAGGGCGAGGAAGTCGGTCGTTACGACAAGATGCACCTGTTCGACGTGGAAGTTGCCGGAGATACGCAATCCCGTTACCGCGAATCCGACGATTTCGTGCCGGGCGATTCGCTGCTGGTCATCAGGACACCGTTCTGCCAACTGGGTGTGATCGTCTGCTACGACCTGCGATTCCCGGAAATGATACGTGCGATGGCACTGCAGGGCATGGACCTGCTGGCGGTACCTGCCGCGTTTACGGCCACCACCGGGCGTGCGCACTGGAAACTGCTGTTGCGTGCGCGGGCGGTGGAGAATCTCTGCTGGGTGGTGGCCGCGAACCAGGGTGGAACCCATCCCGGCGGCCGCCAGACCTGGGGGCATTCCATGGTCGTGGAACCCTGGGGGCGGGTTGCTGCGGCCTGCGAGATGGGCGAGGGCGTGGTATTTGCCGAAGTGGATGCGGGCCGTGCAGCGCAGCACCGGGCGCAGTTCCCGGTCCTCAGTCATGCACGGATGAAAATCTCCAGCAGCAGGTGAGCTTGAGCCCTCCGGGGTTCGCGCCTTTCGACAACCTGATAAAGTAGTGCGCCTGTATTCGCATTGGATTGTCAGCACTCATGGGTGACCTACTCCAGGCCGTCGAGGATCAAATCCTCGCGCCGGCCCAACTCGATGAAAACCAGATCAATCGCGTCCTGTCGGGCATGCTGGGCACCAGCCTCGACTACGCGGACCTGTATTTCCAGTCATCGGTCCACGAATCGTGGCTGCTGGATGACGGCATTGTCCGCGAGGCCGGCTACGATGTGGACCGGGGTGTGGGTGTGCGTGCCAACGCTGGCGAGAAAACCGGTTTTGCCTATTCAGACGACATCGTGCTGCCGGCGCTGAGCCAGGCTGCGAGTGCTGCGCGCAGCATTGCCCGCAGCGGCGCGACCGGCAGTGTGCAGGCCTGGAAACGCAGTGATGTGCAGCGCTACTACGGGCGGGCCAATCCGCTCGACAGCATTCCCCGTGAAGAGAAAGTCGCTTTGCTGGAGAAACTGGATCGCTGGTGCCGGGAACAGGATTCCCGCATCAGGGAGGTACAGGTCAGCATGGCAGCGGTGCACGACACCATCCTGGTCGCGGCCAGTGATGGCACGCTGGCGGCCGATGTGCGACCACTGGTGCGCCTGAACATCAGCGTGCTGGCCGAACAGGATGGCCGGCGTGAGCGGGGCAGTGCCGGCGGGGGTGGTCGTTACGATTATCGCACCCTGCTCGGTGACGACCGGGTGTACCGGTTTGCCGGTGAAGCGGTACGCCAGGCCCTGGTGAATCTTGAATCAGTGGCCGCACCGGCCGGCAGCATGCCGGTGGTACTTGGCCCGGGCTGGCCCGGTATTCTGTTGCACGAGGCGATCGGTCACGGACTGGAAGGTGATTTCAACCGCAAGGGCACGTCTGCTTTTTCCGGCCGCATTGGCGAACAGGTGGCAGCCCGGGGCTGCACCGTGGTGGATGATGGCACCCTGCAGGAC
>JBFJWR010000061.1:0-11457 GCA_041623535.1 Pseudomonadales bacterium | reverse complement strand
GCGCATGGCCCTGCTGCCGATCTGGTATGGCGTGGTTCCGGCGGCGGTGCACACCATGGGATCCCTGCCGGGCGCGGTGTTCGGTGGCGAGACCCTGCCAGCCGGTATTGCCCTGGAATGGGCACGCTGGAGTCGCAATCCGCAGTCTTACGTGGACGAGAACGGGCGCCGGCTGCCGCGCTACTTCACGCAGATTGGCGTACCGGTGCGTTTCTACGCGTTTACAGATGACGAGCGCTATGCGCCGTTGCGGGCAGTCCGCGAACTGGCGATGCAGTTCCGCCATGCGCAGATCGAAATTGTATCCCGGGCACCGGCGGACTACGGACGCCGTTCAATCGGCCATTTCGGCTATTTCCGCAAGGGAATGGATGACATTGCCTGGCCCGAACTATTCGCCTGGATCCTGGCCCGCGCCGAGCGCCGCCAGGACCGGCGGGTGGCGTAAACCCTGAAATCAACTGGAGAGAAATCCATGCCTGCAATCAAGCAAGACTGTTTTCATTACCCGGTGGTCGTGCACTTTGATGAACTGGACGCGATGCAACTGGTACACAATGCCCGCTACGCGCTGTACATCGAGCGCGCGATCATTGGTTTCTATCAGACCAATGGCTGGAACTGGGAACTCGATGTTGCCGCGAACCCCGACCAGTTCCACGCCGTGCGGCATTTCGAAATCGAGTACCTGACCCCGGCGGTCGGCGTGCAACCCCTGGAGGTGCGCCTGTGGGTGGAGCGCTTCGGTGCCACCAGTTGTACCTACGGTTTCGCCATCACCAGCGCCGACGGGACGGTGATGCACGCACGGGGCCAGCGCACCATCGTGCGTCTGAACCCCGCAACGCTGCGACCGGAACCCTGGAGCGACGGGTTTCGCGCCAATCACCAGGTGCTGGTAAAAATGGCTGCCTGAGTGTGCCCGGTCCGGTGGCAGCGCCACCGGACTTTCAACGCTGCGATGTGCCGGCCGCCTTTGTTATTCCCGGCCGCGGACGATCCCAGGGGGTCCCCGTCAGCAGTTTCAGGCCATACAGTCCGCGCGCCGCAGGATAGCGCTGCTGCAGGGGTAACTGAAATTCCTCGTCCAGTCCGGCCGGGATCGCCGGCGCCGCATCCAGCCAGTTGGCAATACCGCTGTCGGCAAGACGCTCCCGTATCCGTGTGCGTGAGTCTTCGTGCAGCGCCATCCACTCCCGGAGCAGAATTTCCCGGCAGGCGACACGATAGCGGACGACCGGCACGGCCGGGTACCGCACGCCGTCGATCTGACTGTCAAAGCGCTTGTCACCGGCCGCGTAGTGCCGGGCGTTGTCATCCAGATAGGGCAGGTAGTCGCGGGCCATGTCCCGAAACATGGGTTGCCAGGCCGGGTCGGAAAAATCGTCCATTCTATCGCCGACGATTTCAGAGCCGCGTGCCGCCCACATTCGCGCGGTCCACGCCAGCACCCGGGGCGCCGTATCGACCATGATTTTTGCCGGTGCCGGATCCAGCGTGTAGTGGCGGAACATTGACGCAAAAAAACCGAAATCGACGATGGTCGGGCGGTCGCCCAGCAGGAAAGGGCGGTCTTTAAGCAGGGCGGACAACTGTTGCAGGCTGCGCAGGTACAGCGCCTCGACGTGCGCCCGATTGTGTGGCCGCACCCCGTCCCCGCGCACAAAAACAATGTACTGGCGCCAGCGCATGTACCAGCCGAGCAGCCAGGCAGGATAGGCCGTGCCGTGCGCGAGTTCGGCACCCAGCCGGTGGCGCAGCAACTGGTGCGAATCACGGAATGCCCAGCGGTAATACATGGCAGGTCGCCACATCCATTCGTCGGCATAGTCCTCGACCAGCAGCGACAGGAAACGCGTTGCCGGATCCTGCGGGTACACCGGGTGATCGGGGTGCTGTGCATCCAGCCACTGCAGCATGGGCGTGGTGTCTTTCAGCCAGCGGCCGTCCGGGCATTGCATGGCCGGCATCTTCATGACACCCGTGGCCGGCAACAGCACCTCGCGCATCAGCTTTGCATTCAGTTCAATGCGTCGGTGGGGTATCTCCTTGTAGCGAAGATAGGCTTCCAGCTTCCCGCTGTAGTAGGACACATGCGAGACGTAGGCCTTGTAGGTATTCGGCTTCTGCGGGCTCATCGATAGGTGATCGGCAGCAGGTTACCCTCGAGTATGGCGTCTGACCCGGCCGGCAGGCCAATCCAGGTGCCATCCTCGCCCAACGTGACCGGGCCATCCCAGGTGTCGCTTACACCGCGCAGGAACACTTTTTCCAACGGACGCGCCGGCATGCCCGGCACGATGTGATAGAGCAGCAGGTGACGTACGCGCGCATCACGGGCAATTTCTGCTGCTTCCATCGGCGTGGTGTGGTAGTTGAGGATGTCATCAAATATTTTTACCAGGTTGGCGCGGCCCGCTGCCTGCGCACCTTCGCGCATGACGCCGGTGACCAGTTGTGGCGCCAGCGCCTCGTGGACCAGCAGGTCGGTATCCCGCGCAAAGTGCTGCAGATTGGCCGACTTCACGGTATCGCCACTGATCACCAGTGAGCGGCCGGCATAGTCAAAGCGGTAGCCGACCGCCGGTCTGATCGGGTCGTGTCCGACGCGAAAGGCAATCACGCGCAATTTTCCTTCCTCCAGCAGCACAGCCTGCTGGCCATCAACGGGCGCGCGGAATGGCAGGGCGCGCATCCCGGCGCCATCGGGCCGGACGATCTCCGCGCCGTGATGCGCGACGCGATAGCCGAAGTCGTGGCTGTAGGCGGTATTGAAACCGGCAATTACCGACTGCACCCCGTCCGGGCCGTGTACAGGAAGTGGCTGGCCGCGACCGCTGGCCGCCCAGTTCAGCGTGGCCAGTTCGCCGAGGCCATCGATGTGATCGGAGTGGAAGTGTGTGAGGAAAACACGTTCCACCTTGCCGATGGGAATCCCGCTCGGTGTGATATTGCCGGAAGCACCGGAACCGGCATCGACCACGAAGACCCGCTTGCCGGCGACGACCAGCACGCAAGGTCCGCTGCGTCGCTGATCCTGCAACGGCGACCCGGCGCCACAGAGCATTACATGCAGTCCGTCGGGCATGGACTCGAGCGTGTCCCCACGCATCGTGGCAGTCGCAACCTTCACCGCGATCATCGTCACCAGGCGCTCGCCGAAAAAGTGATACATGGATACGCCGGCAGCCACCAGCAGGAAAAGTCCGATGGCAAGCTTCTTCATATAATGTTTCCAGAGTGACAGCTGCCGGTCGGGATGGCCGGCATTTCGTCATGGTGGCATTTGTAAGGAAAGGTAGCGCAGCTTATCGGCGACTGCCTTCCTGCAATTTCCAGTTGTTGCGTTGCCTGCGGCTCAGTTCGAGCAAGCCGCAAGCACGTCCGTGTTGGCCTGCAAAGCCGCGTCCACTACGGACCGGTCGCAATAGGCAGCACGTGGATAATATTCACCCATGCCGGTCTGCAGGTCGCCTCCGTAGGGCTGGTGCTGCACTGCTTGTGGGAAAGCTGCCGGGTCGTCCGGTGGCAGCATATGGCGGTAAATCACCAGCGAGTTGTAATAAGGCCCGCCCCAGGGCAGCCAGTTCATGCCGGGAACGGCATCGATACCCTGCGGCCGATTGCCGGTATCCGAAACGATCAGCGTGAAATAGCCGTCGGCATCCACTTTCATATCCATGTCGGCGAGGCAGTCCACATAGCGCTGCGACTCAAAATGATTGGTGCACAGCGACCAGTAGCGAAGCTGGGCCTGGTCATAGCGTCGGCCATTGCTTTCACTGCGGCGTCCGGTCGGGCGTACTTTGCCGGTGGATCTGCCGCTGGCGCCGAGTTTCTCCTGCCGCCCGTCGCCTTCGAATACCGGGGCCCGTGCCTTGATTACATACAGGTTGCCCAGGTCACGGCGGAAAAACAGCGTGACATAGGCGTTATCGACATTGCTCAGGAAGCCGCCGCCGTTACCGGCGGTGACCTGCGACTCGGGCAGCGTGAATCCGGCCGGGTTGGCGATCAGGTTGTTGGACAGGTTGCGAGCGGTTTCCGGCAGGCCGAAAAACTTGGTGGTGGCCGGTTCTTCCGGCGCCAGTCGGTAGGGAACCACGGCAAGCCCGTCGGGCATGTCAGATCCCATGACCGCCTCGTTCAGGGCGCTGCCGGTGTCGGGGGTGAACGGGCCACATTGGCTGAACTGCACCAGGGTCACGCTGCCATCGGCGCTTTCCATGGTAATACGGGGCAGGTCGACACCACCCTGGGGTGCCGAGAAATCCGCCGGCACATAGATTCGGTAGATCATCAGGAACTGCGGGTTTGGCGCGCCTCCAGCGCCCCCGGGGATGGCGATCTCCCCGGTGTAGATCGTGTTGGGTGCGGGTTGCTCCGGCCTGGCCGTGGTTTCGACGAACAGGGTGTAGGCATTGCCGATCCCTGTGCCGGAAGGATCCTCAGCGTGACGGAAGGGGTTGATGCCACTGGCCGGATCAATACGGAAGTCGGCGATTCCATCGGTCGGGCGCTGCGCCGGGTCGTACACGTTGAAGGAGAAATAACGAGCATCGGGATACTGGCCATCCACCCGGAAGCGGGTACCGGGCAGGGCGCCGGAGACCGCGCTCACCCAGTAAATGGCGTACTTGTCGGGGTAGGCCACGTTCGCCGTGTCGGGGTTGGACACGAACGGCCAGTCGCAGACGCCGAAAGCGGTCCGCTCTTCAGCAGCGGCGATGGCCGTACCCAGCAAGGCCTGGATCAGCAACAGGATGCCGGTTGCGGCAGTGGAGATGCGTAGGGCGGGCATGGCGGGCCTCATGATGGTGCAAACGGTGAGCAGCCAGTATAAGCCGGGCCGGGTGCCCCGGCAGGGGCAAAAATTCATGAATCCGGGCAGGGCGGGCCGTGCCGCCATCGGCGGGGCCGGGGGGTGTCCGTCCGCTGCCGGTTGTGGGAGGCGAGTGCGGCATGGACAATAGGTGGTTTACACCATCCCGGCGTTTTGCGCATGCTCAGTTCTCCGGCTCACATCGAGATTTCGATTGCCCAGCAACTGCTGAGGCTCACGGAGGCAGACGGCAACGCGCAGACCTGGCCGGTATCCACGGCAAGCAATGGAGCCGGAGAACAGTCCGGCAGCGAATGCACGCCGCGGGGTCATCACATTGTACGGGCCCGCATTGGCGCCGGACTGGCCGCCGGCGCGGTGCTGGTGGGTCGGCGGCCAACCGGGGAGATCTATTCTGCGGAACTGGCTGCGCAATATCCGGAACGGGACTGGATACTCACCCGCATCCTCTGGCTGAGCGGCTGTGAGCCGGGACGCAACCGGCTGGGCAGCGTCGACAGCATGCGTCGTTTCATCTATATCCATGGCACACCCGACAGCGAACCCATGGGCGTACCGCGGTCACATGGCTGTATACGTATGCGCAACGCCGATATCATCGATTTATTTGCCCGGACGCCATTGCGGTGTCCCGTAGACATCAAGGAACAATAGACATGGCAGCAGGTCCCCTGATGCTGGATATCGCCGGAATCGAGTTGTCCGCCGAAGACCGGGAACTGCTGTCCCATCCGCAGGTGGGTGGCCTGATCCTGTTTGCGGCGAATTACGAGTCGCCGGAACAACTGGACGCGCTGGTAAAAGACATCCGCGCCTGCCGGCCGGAGATCTTCATTGCCGTGGACCAGGAAGGCGGGCGCGTGCAGCGGTTTCGCGACGGGTTCACCCGGTTGCCGCCGGCGGGGGCGTTTGGGCGCCTGTATGCCACGCAACCGGGCGCAGCGGTGCGCGCGGCGCAGGCCTGTGGCTGGCTGATGGCAGCCGAACTGCGTGCCCACGATATCGATTTCAGTTTTGCACCGGTGCTGGATCTCGATCACGGCCGGTCCGGGATTATTGCCGACCGTGCCTTTGCGGCTGATCCGGAACAGGTGATTGCGCTGGCCGGCGCTTTCCTGGCCGGGATGCACGCCGCCGGCATGCCGGGCACCGGCAAGCATTTCCCCGGCCACGGCTGGGTGGTGCCTGATTCGCACCTGGAACTGCCGGTCGACGAACGGTCGCTGGATACCCTGCTGGCCTGTGACATGCTGCCGTTCGAACGCCTGATGGCAGATGGTCTGGATGCGGTGATGCCCGCGCATATCGTGTTCGAGCAGGTCGATCACCACCCGGTCGGCTTTTCCCCACGCTGGCTGCGCGATGTGCTGCGTCGCGAGATGCGCTTTGAAGGGGTGATTTTCAGTGATGACCTGAGTATGAAGGGGGCCTGCCAGGTCGGTGACATGGCCGAGCGCGTGCGCGCGGCGGTCTATGCGGGCTGTGATATGGTACTGGTTTGCAACGATCGGCCGGGCGTGGTCGTGGCACTGGACTACCTGCAGCGACACCCGGCGGCGGAAAATCCCCGCCTGCAGGTTCTGCGAGCCGCAGTGAGCGGTGGTGGGGCAGATGCGCTGCATACCAGGGAGGCGGAGTCTGCACGTCGTTGCGCTGCAGAACTTTGTGCCTGAATTGAATCAACATAAAACGGAAGAGACAGAATCGCTGCAATGCAAGAATTGAAGA
Source organism: Pseudomonadales bacterium (assembly GCA_041623535.1). Lineage (GTDB taxonomy): Bacteria > Pseudomonadota > Gammaproteobacteria > Pseudomonadales > JBFGWM01 > JBFJWR01. The sequence continues at coordinate 4,886 of JBFJWR010000061.1, read as the reverse complement.
ACCTGCTATCCAACTTTGATGTTGCCTACGCCGAATGGCTGCTGATCGGCCAGGTGTTCGCCATCGTGCTGCTCACGGTCGTGGCAAACATGTTTGCCAAGCGCGCATTGGCCCGTCTCGAAAAACAACTGCAGAAATCCAATACCTTCTGGGACGACATCATCATCCACGCGCTGATCAAGCCGGTCACCTTCCTGATCTGGTTGATCGGACTGCTGTGGGCAGTGGAAATGCTCGCCGCGGAAAGTGATTCCGCCATTTTTCAGTTTGTTGATCCGGTCCGCGATATCGGCGTTGTGGCCCTGCTCAGCTGGGTGCTGGTCCGTTTCATCAACGAAGCCGAGCGCGTGTACATGCGTCCGATGGAGGATCGCACCGTCGACGAAACCACGGTGATAGCGATTGGCAAGCTGTTGCGTATTTCAGTCATCATCACTTCGTTGCTGGTGATCCTGCAGACCCTGGGATACAGCGTTTCCGGCGTGCTCGCCTTTGGCGGTATCGGCGGTATCGCCGTTGGCTTTGCCGCGAAAGATATGCTTTCCAACCTGTTCGGCGGCCTGATGATTTTTCTGGATCGGCCATTTGCGGTGGGCGACTGGATTCGTTCCCCGGACAAGAACATCGAGGGAACGGTGGAAATGATCGGCTGGCGCCTGACGCGCATACGCACCTTTGACAAGCGCCCCCTTTACGTTCCCAACGGCACTTTCGCCAGTATCTCCGTCGAGAATCCCTCGCGAATGACCAACCGGCGCATCTACGAAACCGTGGGCGTACGTTACGACGACAGTGCCCAACTGGCCAGCATCGTCCAGCAGGTGCGCAGCATGTTGCAGGAACATCCCGAGATTGATACCAACCAGACCCTTATCGTCAATTTCAACGCATTCGGGCCCTCGTCGCTCGATTTCATGGTTTATGCCTTCACCAAGACCACCAACTGGGTGGCCTTCCATGAAATCAAGCAGGACATCATGCTCAGGATCATGCAGATCATTGATGAGCACGGTGCCGAGATCGCCTTCCCGACCCGCACACTGCACCTCAATCATGCAGGCGCCGCAGAACCGGAACCCCATCTGCACGCACGACAGCGCGAGCCGGTTGCCGCCGAAGGGGTGCCCGTTGGTGCCAGTTGATCTCGAGTCCATACGGCGCATTGCCAACGAGGCGGACTGCCTGTTCACACGCACGCAGGTGGAAGCCGCGATCGACCGTATGGCGGATCAGATCACCGATGCGATGCACGAACGGAATCCCCTGCTGTTGTGCGTGATGAACGGCGGCGTGGTGACCTGCGGAAGCCTGCTGCCACGGCTTGATTTCCCACTGGAACTCGATTTTCTGCAGGTGGGACGCTACGGCGATGCCACCGTGGGCGGGGAACTCAGCTGGCGGGTCCGGCCGCAGCAGGAACTGCGTGGTCGCGAAGTGCTGGTGATCGATGATGTGCTGGACGAGGGTTACACCATGCAGGCCATCCTGGCTCACTGCCGGGAGGAGGGCGCCTCGGCTGCCCGCTGTGCCGTGCTGGTCGACAAGAATCACAAGCGCAAGTGTCGCAAGGGATTTCGCGCCGACTTCACCGGGCTGGATGCCCCGGATCGCTTCCTGTTTGGCTACGGTCTGGATTACCAGGGCTACCTGCGCAATGCGCCGGGGCTGTTCGCGGTGCCAGACGAGCATACGTCCGCATGAGCCGGCTGGCGGTGATCGGTGGTTCCGGCTGTGGCGGCATCGACGGCGCAGAAATACTGGATCACAAAGAGAGCCTGACGCCGTTTGGCGACCCTTCCGGCGCCCTGCAGGTGTGTCGTTTCCAGGGGCAGGAAGTGATATTCCTGGCCCGCCACGGTGCTCCCCATCATGTGCCCCCGCACCTGGTGAACTATCGCGCCAACCTCTGGGCCCTGCAGCAGGCCGGGGTGGACCGGGTCATTGCCGTCAATGCAGTGGGCGGTATCGGTGATGGCATGCACCCCGGACGCGTCGTGGTGCCAGATCAGCTGATTGACTACACCTATGCCCGTAAGCACACGTTCTTTGACGATGATTATCCCGGCGGACTGACCCAGGTTAAGCACATCGATTTTACCGAGCCCTATGACGATGGTTTGCGCGATGCGCTGCTGGACGCGGCTGCGACCTGTGGTCTGCAGCCGGCCGATGGTGGCGTATATGGCGTCACCCAGGGTCCACGCCTGGAGACCGCTGCAGAGATTGTCCGCCTGGAGCGGGATGGCTGTGACATCGTGGGCATGACCGGCTTGCCCGAGGCTGCCCTGGCGCGGGAACTCGGCATCCGCTATGCCTGCCTGGCCCTGGTGGTGAACTGGGGCGCGGGCATCGAGGGCGGGGGAATTGCGTTAGCCACCGTCATGCGCCACCTGGAAGAAGGCATGGTCCCGGTGCAGAAAGTTTTACAACATGTGATAAGAGGAGTCTGAACATGGAAATGGTTATGCCAAACGAAAATCCCTCCCCGTCAGTCCGGTCGGCCCATGCACCCCAGGTGGAAGGTGCCACCCGGCGGCCCTGTCGCCGGTGTGCCGCCATTCGCCTGGCCGTTGTCTGCTTTACGCTGGTGATCCTGGCAGCCCTGTTCGCCACGATGGCCCGGGCGGAAGAACGTAGCTGGTGGCAGAAAGGCGCAGACCTGCTGCAGGGTGCGGCCGGCGCGCAGGCGACTGCGGGAGCGGGCGCTTCCCTGCCCAATGACCAGATCATTGCCGGACTGCGCGAAGCCCTGACCGTGGGCACCGAGCGCGTGGTTTCGCAGCTTGGCCAGTCGGGCGGCTTCAGTGACGATCCGGCGATCCATATTCCGCTGCCGGATTCGTTGAAAACCGTGCAGAAAACGCTGGACGCAGTCGGCATGGGCGGCATGATGGCAGAACTGGAAAGTCGTCTGAACCTCGCCGCCGAGGCGGCAACGCCGAAGGCCAAGCAATTGTTCGTTGATGCCATCTCCGGCATGAGCGTGCAGGACGCACAGGGTATCTACAGCGGCCCCAATGATGCGGCAACGCGCTATTTCCAGGAACGCATGAGTGCGCCACTCGCGCAGGAAATGCAGCCGGTCATCGCCGAAGCCCTGAACCAGGCGGGCGCCGTGCAAATGTACGACCAGGTGATGGGTCAGTACGGAAAAATGCCTTTTGTACCGGATGTGAAAGCCGATCTGCAGGCGCATGTCACGCAGAAGGGTCTGGACGGGATCTTCCATTACCTGGCGCAGGAAGAAGCCGCGATCCGGCTGGATCCGGCCAAGCGCACGACCGAACTGCTGCAGAAGGTTTTTGCACAGAAATAGCGGATCGGTTTGCTGCGCAGCGGGTTCAGCCCGATCCGGGTGCCGGCCGCAAGAAGTGACACAGGGAGGTGAGATGAACACTGCACGAGCAGGATTACGACACGTGCTGCTGGCTTTCGGACTGCTGCTGGTCACTATCCCTGTGCATGCCCAGCCCGAGTACGTGGAGTTCGCGGGGCTGCCCGAGAACGGGCGTGACGTGCGACTCTGGGGCGCCCTGCAGAAACCCCTGACCCCGGGTCCGCATCCGCTGGTTGTGATTCTCAGTGGCTGCTTCGGACTGCAGCAACTGTCCGACGGAATCTGGGCGCGACGCTTTTACGAGTGGGGTTATGCAGTTCTTCGCGTGGACAGCTATTTCGACCCGCACCGCAAGGTGAGCGACCGCTGTTTCGAAGTGGCTGGCGATGCGCGGGCCCGCGATGCGCATGCCGCGTGGCAGTGGACGCAGACCCGCGCTGACCTGCACCCGAACCGCATTGCGCTGTTCGGTATTTCGCATGGTGGCTGGGGCGCACTGCTGGCTGCTGACGAACGAAATTTCAAAGGCCCACGATTTGCCGGCATCTCCGTGGTGTATCCATGGTGCCCGTTGCGCATGGGTATTCTGAATACGCCGGTGCAGATTCTTGCCGCCGGTGAGGATCACCTTGCCCCGGCCTGGCGTTGTGCGGAAATGCGTATTCAGAACGAGGCGCCGGGCGTTGTCAGTTACGAGGTGCTTCCCGGTGCCACACACGGCTTTGACGTGGAAGGCATACAGAACGTGTTTCCTGATGCGGGTGTCCGCTACGATCAGGATCTGACCCGCGCAACAGCGGAGAAGGTGCATGCCTTTCTGCGCCGCCGCCTGGAGTTTGCCGGACCATGACGCACCGGCACCTCCGGAGATTCCGGGTGGTGCGTGACCTGCCTCTGCTGCCGCCACTGCTGACCAGGATGCCGGGAGTCTGCCCGGCCCCGGTTTGCTTCAGAACAGGCGGCCCTGCCGCAGTGCGGTTTCGTTGTTGCGAAACAGGCTGACGTCCAGTGACCCGCCTTCCTGGCGGGTCAGTCCGAATTTTTTACAGGCCGCCTGGAAGCGGCGCCCGATGAGGTCGGCAAACACGCCGCTGCCGCGCATGCGTTCTCCCCATTTCGCGTCATACGCCTTGCCGCCGCGCGACTGGCGCACCAGGCTCATGACATGGGTGGCCTTGTCGGGATAATGCTCTTGCAGCCATTCTTCAAACAGCGTCGCGACCTCCAGTGGCAGTCGCAGCAGAATATACCCGGCGCTGTCGGCGCCGGCCTCGGCACAGGCCTGCAGAATCGATTCCAGTTCGGCATCGTTCAGGGCCGGGATCACCGGCGCCACCATGGCGCCAACCGGTACTTTGGCGGCGGCAAGTTCGGCGATGGTGCGCAGTCGCGCAGACGGGGACGCGGTGCGCGGTTCGAGCCGACGTTTCAGTTCGTTGTCCAGCGTGGTCACGCTGACCATGACGTGCACGAGTTTTTGTCGCGCCATGTCTGCCAGGATGTCGAGATCGCGCAGGATGAGTGCGCTTTTGGTCACGATGCCGAGTGG
>JBFJWR010000060.1:0-11464 GCA_041623535.1 Pseudomonadales bacterium | reverse complement strand
TGGGTGGTGCTGGGCATCGCTGTCGGCGGTACCGCCGGCACGATCATGGCCAAGCGCGTCGAGATGACCAAGATGCCGGAACTGGTGGCATTCATGCACTCCATGATTGGTCTGGCAGCGGTGTTCATTGCGGTTGCGGCCGTCGCTGAACCTCAGGCGCTGGGCATCGTGGCGAACAAGGGTCTGCCCATTCCGGTGGGTAACCTGCTGGAACTGTTTATCGGTACCTTTGTCGGTGCGATCACCTTCTCCGGCTCGGTAATCGCCTTCGGCAAGCTGTCCGGCAAGTACAAGTTCCGCCTGTTCCAGGGCGCGCCCGTGGTGTTTCCCGGTCAGCACATGGTGAACCTGGCCCTGCTGCTGGTCATGCTGGGCATGGGCATCATGTTCGTGGCCACGCAGTCGTGGACGCCCTTCATCATCATGACGCTGATCGCGTTCGTACTCGGTGTGCTGATCATTATCCCCATTGGCGGTGCCGATATGCCGGTGGTGGTTTCCATGCTGAACAGCTATTCGGGCTGGGCAGCGGCAGGTATCGGCTTCTCGCTGAACAACAGCATGCTGATCATTGCCGGCTCGCTGGTGGGTTCTTCCGGCGCGATCCTCAGTTACATCATGTGCAAGGCCATGAACCGCTCATTCTTCAGCGTCATCCTGGGTGGCTTTGGTGCCACTGCCGAGGCTGCTGCGGTCGGTGGTGGCGAAGAGCGGCACGTGAAGAGCGGTTCTCCGGACGATGCGGCATTCATGCTGCAGAACGCCGAGACCGTGACCATCGTGCCCGGTTACGGCCTGGCCGTGGCCCGCGCCCAGCACCCGTTGCGCGAACTGGCCGACATGCTGCATGAGCGCGAAGTCGAAGTGCGCTACGCCATTCACCCGGTAGCCGGACGCATGCCTGGTCACATGAACGTCCTGCTCGCCGAGGCCGAAGTGCCTTATGACCAGGTCTTCGAGATGGAAGACATCAACAACGAGTTCAGCCAGACCGACGTGGTGCTGGTGATCGGTGCCAACGACGTGGTCAACCCGGCTGCCAAGAACGACCCGGCTTCGCCTATTGCCGGCATGCCGATCCTGGAAGCCTACAAGGCGCGTTCGGTCATCGTGATCAAACGCTCCATGGCGACCGGTTACGCGGGCCTGGATAACGAACTGTTCTACATGGACCGCACCATGATGGTGTTTGGTGATGCCAAGAAAGTGATCGAGGACATGATCAAGGCCGTCGAGTAGGCGGGTCATGAAACCGGCCCGTGACGCCATGTCGCGGGCCGGTTTTCTATTTCTGGCGCGGCATTTCCTGCACCATCACGAGTTCCCCCCGGCGCAGGCCGAAACATTCCTGCGCAGACTTCCCGAAGCAGCACAATTCCAGTAACCCATCGCTGTTGATGATCGCGATCGCCTGGCCGGACTGACCCTCCGCGTAGTGATCTGCGAGCGCGTACGTGACGGATACACAGCGGATGCTGAACGGCGTTTCAGCAAATGCGCGCAGTTTGTCCAGGCGGATGTTGGTGATGCCGTTGCCGAAGTGATCGAAATGCAGAATCTCACCGATCAGCGTGCCGGCACTGAAACGCGGTTGTGGTATTTCAATGCACTGGTACTGGATCTGCCGTACACCCAGTTGCTCGACCGGCATACCGGCAGCCAGGCAACAGGCGGCAGGCGCGAACAGCGACAAGCCGTCAAAGCTCTGGTGCGACTGCCACCAGTCAGTTTTGCGATGCAGGCGGTACACGGCTTCCGGCTGATTTTCCAGCCAGCACAACGACAGCACGCCGTTATCCGGGCCCACGTACCACTGCCCGGCGTGCCGGACCAGCAGGGCGGCGCGCGCTGACCCCACGCCGGGATCCACGACCACGATATGGATGCTCCCGGGCGGAAACTGTGCGCTGGCGCGACGAATGGTCCAGGCGGCGGTGCGTACATCCTGCGCCGGGATATCGTGACTGATATCCACGATCTGCGCCCCGGGCACCTGCGACAGAATGCGACCTTTCATGGCGCCGACGTATCCCTCCCGGGTGCCGAAGTCGGTGGTCAGTGTAAAGATGGGAACCGTCATTAGCGTGCAATGAATCCCAACTGGCGCATGGCGAGCGCACCGGAGGGGGCCTGGACAAAGAGGGAAAAACAAACCACGCCAAATGCGATCGACTGGATGGTCCACCAGTATTCGAGTTCCACGGGCAGGGATAGTGCCAGCGCCAGGGTCACGGCACCCCGGGTGCCGCTCCATACCAGTAGCCACTGGAAATTTGCGCTCACCGGGTGGACGGCAAACGGCCTGACCAGCGCAAAGGCCGTGAAGACGCAGGCGCTGCGCGCCAGCAACACGGCAGCAATGGCGATCAGCATGGCCAGCCAGCGATGTTCAAACATGGAAACGGTGATGGTGACTCCCATCAGCAGGAATACCAGTGCACTGGTCAGGCTGCCTGCCACCGTCCAGAAGAAATGGATCGCTTTCCGGTTCGCGCTGCTGATCTGCCGGGCTGATACCACGGACAGGCTCAGGCCGGCCGTCAGCGTGGCGATCACGCCGGATACGTGGAGCACGTGCTCGGCCACAAAGAACGTGAGGTAGGCCAGGAACAGCGTGACCAGGGCGCTGGCTTCCGCGTCCGGGAACAGCCGCAGCAACAGGTAGCCGGCGGCTCCAGCCAGCAGTCCGCAGGCCAGCCCGCCGAGAAACACACCCGCAAAGCGCAGTACATGCACACCACTCATCACTCCTGCATCCGGCTCCAGCGCCAGTCCGAGCAGGATGCCGAACACGACGATGGCCGTGGCGTCGTTGAACAGGCTTTCACCTTCCAGCAGGGTTTTTGCTTCGGGTGGGCCACCCACCTGTTTCATCTGTGCGAGGACGCTGGCCGGGTCGGTGGCGGCGAGGATGGCCCCGGTCAACAGGGCGGCGATCCATGGAAAGCCACCGGGATGACCGATGCCGTGATACAGCAGTGCTGCGGACAGCACGGTGGTCCCCAGCATAACGCCAATGGCCAGCATGAGGATGCGGGGCAGCTGGGCGCGCAATTCTGCCAGGTCGATGCCGTAGGCTGCTTCAAACACCAGGACGGGGAGAAAGACAAAAAACACCAGTTGCTGGAAACTGCCAGCGCGCAGGCCGGTGTCTCCGCCCGCCGCGACGATCAGTTCCGATCCGATGAATCCGACGATCACCAGCACCGAGGGATAAGGGAGCCGCAGCATCCGCGCCAGGGGCTGGGCCACCAGCGCCGCGGCCAGCAGGCCAAGGAAGAGAGTCAGCAGATCAGTGACCTCTAGCATGACCGGCAAACTGTTCTTCTTGCAGGATTATTCATGCGCGCCGCGTCCTGTTCGGCATCTTCGATGGTAAGAACGATATTTCACGGGGCGCTGCCTGAATCCTGGTGTTCTTGCCCATGCCGCCACGCGGCACCATACTTCTGTCTCTGCCGCCCCGGGTGGGGTTGTTCCTGTAGGCCGACTGGAGAATCCGAATGAGCCAAGTGCGTAAAGTCGCCGTAATCGGTGGTGCCCGCATCCCGTTTTGCCGATCGAATACCGATTACTTCAATCTTTCCAATCTAGACATGCTGACCCGGAGCTTGCAAGCGCTGAGCGACAAGTACAAGTTGCACGATCAGTTGATCGAGGAAGTTGTCGGTGGTGCGGTGGTGACCCACTCCCGCGACTGGAACCTTGCCCGCGAGGCGGTGCTGGGTACTTCGCTTTCCCCGCTGACGCCCGCGGTGACCATCCAGCAGGCCTGCGGCACCAGCCTGCAGGCGGCCCTGCAACTGGGCGCCAAGATCGCGGCCGGTCATATCGACAGCGGCATCGCCTGTGGCACCGATACCACCAGCGACGCGCCCATCGTGCTGTCCAAGCGCTTCAACAAGCGCCTGCTGAAACTCAACGTGGCGAAAACCGGCAAGCAACGGCTCAAGGCGTTCAAGGGTTTCCGCTTCAAGGAACTGGTTCCCGATGCGCCTGGCAATGGCGAACCGCGCACCCGCAAGTCGATGGGGCAGCATTGCGAAATGATGGCCCAGGAATGGGGTATTGCCCGTGCCGATCAGGACGCGCTGGCCCTGGAGAGCCACCAGAAAGCGGCCGCGGCCTTTGACGCAGGTTTTTTCGATGACCTGGTGTTTGCCTGTGAAGGAGTGACCCGCGACAACAACATGCGGCCGGATATTTCCCTGGAGAAACTTGCCAGCCTGCGGAATGCGTTCGACAAATCGGACAAGGGCACGCTGACCGCCGGCAACAGCACCACGCTGACGGACGGTTCGGCGTCGGTACTGCTTGCCAGTGAAGAATGGGCAGAGCAGCACGGCCTGCCGGTGCAGGCCTACCTGACCTTTGGTCGCAATGCAGCTGTGGATTTCGTCGGCAAGAACGAGGGCCTGCTGATGGCGCCGACGGTGGCCGTTTCCGAGATGCTGACCCAGGCCAAACTGGGACTGCAGGATTTCGACTTCTACGAGATCCACGAAGCTTTTGCTGCGCAGGTGCTGTGCACGCTGGCCGCATGGGAATCAGAGGACTACTGCAAGAACCGCCTGGGACGCAGTGCCGCGCTGGGAGCGATCGACCGGACCAAGATGAATGTCAAAGGCAGCAGCCTGGCCGCAGGACATCCGTTCGCCGCCACCGGTGCGCGCATTATCGGAACGCTGGGCAAGATCCTCGAAGAGGCGGGTTCCGGGCGCGGACTGATTTCGGTTTGCACGGCCGGTGGCATGGGCGTTTCGGCTATTCTTGAGCGGCCCTGATCCGGTAGCGGCAGCACGCTGTTCATCCATTCTGTGCCATTCGCGCTGACACCCGGAGAATACCCCCCGGCCAGCCGGGTTCGATTGACTACCGACCATGGGCTTATGTAAGTACCAGTCGGGTATTAGGAAAGAAACATGCTGAGTACCTTTGAGAATCTGAAAACCCCGCTGCAAGCGTTTTATCACTGGGAACAGGCCAAGCCCGATGCAGTCTGGTTGCGGCAGCCACTGGGCTCGGAAGTGCGCGAGTACACCTGGCGCGAGGCGGGCAGGCAGATCCGTTGCATGGCGGCCTACCTGCGGTCGCTGGACCTGGCTCCCGGTTCACATATCGGACTGTTTTCCAAGAACTGCCCGCACTGGATCATGGCCGATCTGGCCATCTGGATGGCCGGGCATGTCAGCGTGCCGCTGTACCCGACACTGACGGCTGACACCATCGAGTACACCCTGACGCATGGCGACTGCAAACTGTGTTTCGTCGGTAGACTGGACCAGTGGGAGACCATGAAGGCCGGCATCCCGGAGGGCATGCCCTGTATTGGTTTCCCCTACGGAACGACCCCGGAATTGCCGGGCTGGGATGACCTGGTTGCCGGTCAGCAGCCGATTGCCGACAGTCCGGAGCGCTCCCTTGAGGACATCGCGACGATTATTTACACCTCGGGAACCACCGGTAACCCGAAGGGCGTGGTGCACAAGTTCCTGGCACCGGCCTATGCGCTGGCCGGCGTGCTGTCGGTCTTCCCGATGGACGAAGAACGCCTGTTCTCCTACCTGCCCCTGTCACACGTGGCCGAGCGTGTGTTCGTCGAAATGGGCAGCCTGTATTCCGGCTCGGTTGTCACCTTTGCCGAGTCGCTGGAAACATTCGCTGACAATCTGCGCGACGGAGCCCCCAGCCTGTTCCTGGGTGTGCCGCGTATCTGGACCAAGTTCCAGGAGAAAATTCTCGCCCAGATACCGGCCGGGCGCCTGCGAATCATGTTGCGTATCCCGCTGCTGGGTGGCCTGCTGCGCCGCAAGCTGCGCGCCGCACTGGGCCTGCAGAACTGCCGCTTTGGTTTGTCGGGTGCCGCGCCTATCACCCGCGAGTTACTGGAATGGTATGACGATCTGGGCATTGAGATCCTCGAGGCCTACGGCATGACCGAGAATTTTGCCTACTCGCACTTTTCCTTTCCGGGCGCCCGCCGGCTTGGCTACGTCGGCCAGTCGGTACCCAATGCCGAGGTGCGTATTGCCGAAGATGGCGAGATCCAGGTCAAGAGCCCCTGCAGCCTGATCGGTTATTACAAGGAACCGGAGAAAACCCGCGAGGTCTTTGCCGATGGATACCTGCGCACCGGCGACCAGGGTGTGATCGAGGGGGATCGCTACCTGCGTATCACCGGGCGCATCAAGGACCTGTTCAAGACCGCCAAGGGCAAGTACGTGGCGCCCAATCCGATCGAGCAGAAGATCGAAAAAGACCCGCTGGTGGAGCAGATCTGCCTGGTAGGCGTGAATATCCCGCAGCCGATCGCGCTGGTGCAGTTGTCCGAGGTCGGACGCATGCTGGGTAACGAGGAAGTCGATGCCCGCATGCAGGAACTGCTGGACGAGGTCAATCCGACCCTGGATCCGCATGAACGGGTGTCGCATATCGTGATCTGCCGGGAAGAGTGGTCGGTGGACAACAAGTTCCTCACGCCGACCATGAAGATCAAGCGCAACGTGGTGGAGCAGCGGTACCTCGATCAGCTGTCTGCCTGGAGTGGCAGCGAGACACGGGTGTTGCGCGAGAACTGAGCGGAAGCAGCGCCATGAGCCAGTCGGACCTGCCCGAACTGCTGCAGTTCAGCCATTCTCATTTCAATGAGAAAGTGCGCTGGGCACTTGATTTCAAACAGTTGCCGCATGTGCGGCGCAGCCTGTTACCGGGGCCGCATATGCCGGTGGTACGGCGCCTGACCGGCGCATCAGAGGTTCCGGTGTTGCTCGATGGCGGGCTGGTGGTTGCCGGGTCCGCAAAAATTATCGACCACATCGAAAATCATCATCCGGGTGCGCACCTGTATCCGGAGGATCCGCTTGAGCGGACGGCGGCTCTCGAGATGCAGCGATGGCTGGATTCAGAAATCGGCGCGCCTGTACGCTGCGCGTATTTTTGCGACGTGCTTCCTGATCATGCCTACATGGGGCGCATGTTTGCGTGGGGCCAGGGCGGGGTTGCCGGCAGGCTGTACGAGAAATCTTTTGGTGCGATTCACATCGCTCTCAAGCGTTTGTACCGGTTGACGCCAGAGAATGCAGAAGCCGGTCGCAGGAAGGTGAGTATGGCGCTGGATCAAATTGCCAGCGAAACGCAGAAAAGCGGCTATCTTGTGGGTAGCCAATTTTCCGTTGCCGACCTGACGGCTGCTGCGCTGCTCATGTTATGCGTGCATCCGCCGGAGTATCCGGTGCCGTTGTTTGAGCCGGTATCGCCCGAGTACAGCAACTGGTTGGAACGTTGGCAGGATCACCCTGCGTTGGAATGGATTCGACGCATGTATGCAGAACATCGGGGCCAGTCAGCGGAGGTGACTGCCTGATACACCGCCGGAGTGAGATACTTGTCCACTGTGCAGTTTGATGGCTTCTCGCGAGATACCTTCAGTTTCTTCAAAGAATTGTCCGAAAACAACGATCGCAAATGGTTTGATGGTCAGCGGGATCGCTACCAGGAAAGTATCCTTGCGCCTGCCCAGGCGCTGGTCGAGACGCTTGGCAAACGGCTGGCGAGAAAGAATCCGGAGCTCTGTTACGATTCGCGTACCAATGGGGCCGGTTCCATTTTCCGCCTGCATCGGGATACCCGCTTCAGCAAGGATAAATCCCCGTACAAAACCAACCTCGGCATGTTGTTCTGGTTTCCCGGCGAAGGCAACAAGAAAGAGAATCCCGGATTTTATTTTCACCTCGAGGCGACCGGCGCTCTGATGTACGGCGGCCTGCACTGCCTGCCCAGGGACAAACTGGCCAGCTATCGCGAAGCGGTTACCGATGAAGCGAGTGGCAAAAAACTGCGTGCCATCCTGCGCAAGCTGAATCGCGCCGGTCTCGAAACCGGCGGCAGCTATTACAAGCGCGTGCCGCAGGGTTACCCGGCGGATCATGTCCATGCTGATCTGCTGCGTTACAACGCGCTGTGGGTTCGTTCAGAAAAAATCCCCAAGAAAACGGCCCAGTCCGGTAGCGAACTGCTGACCCGTTGCCAGAAGTTCTGCCAGGCCGCGGCGCCGTTGAATTACTGGCTGCTTGAGCACACGTGATCGATATTCGCCGGGCCGGAGCCGGGGACGCAGAAGCGGCCGCGCCGCTCATTTTCTCGTCGGGCCCTGACGCGTATGAGTACGTGTTCTCCGTGCCCGGGAAACCGGCGCTGGAGTTCCTGTTATTTGCGTTTGCAGACGGGGGCGGCTTTGCCGGCTGCCGCAACCACCACGTGGCGACACTGGACGGTCGGGTGGTAGGTACGGGGGCATTCTATGGCACCGATGAACACCCACAACTTGCGCGCGAAGCACTGGCGCAGTCCAGTCGGCATTACGGCATGATCGGCGCGGTGCGCATCGTGCGCCAGAGCCTGCCCGTCAGCAACATGATGCCGCCTCCGCCCACGGATGCGCTGTACGTCGCCAACCTCGCGGTGGCGACGGACTGTCGGGGTGCGGGCATCGGTGGGCAGTTGCTGGAATTCGCTGCCGCGCTGGCGCAGGACCGTGGGAAGCAGGCGCTGGAACTGGACGTTTCGGTGCGCAACCCCCGCGCCCAGGCGCTGTACGAGCGGGCTGGATTCCGGGTGCTGGCAGAGCGTCAGTTTCGTGGCAACCGCAATCGTGTGGACGTCCCGGACCACCGGCGGATGCGGCGGGATTTGTAGCACCGTTCTTCGATAACCCGGGCTCGCGCCAGTGGTTCAGGCGTCCAGGCTGGTATCGGCGAGGATTGCTTCCGCGTTGACCGCTTTCATGGACTGCTGCACGCGCTGCAGGTCCTTCGGCCGTGCCTCGCCGCGGGAACTGAGTTCCGGGTTCAGAATCATGGTCGCGTGATTGACGTGATCCATGTATTTGCCCAGGTGCTCTGATTCCAGGAACAGCATTTCATAGCCGAGTTCCTCCAGGCTGCGGTGTAATACCTGTCCACAGGCGGTTTCGTTTTCAAGGCGGCAAAACTTCAGGCCATGCTCGTGCACCGGCGCGGTGCGGTACAGGGCGCAGTGGCTGCGCAGGTAGAAGTAGTTTTTCCCCTTGCCCTCGATCTTGTGGTTGGTCTTGCCGATGGCGTCGTAATACGAGCCCTGTACTTTCTGTTCGACGCGCTTTGCCAAGCGACGCAGGGCGGTTTTGCTTTCCAGTTTCCAGGAACCCACGCCGCCAATCTTGTCTTTGCCGTCGATGTGCGAGAGCAGGTAGTCCAGCCAGTCATCGCGGCGCACGAAGGTGTCGGTATGAATGGACAGGAAGTAGGGCGTGGTGATGCGTTCCACGGCCATATCCAGTGCGCGGGCATGCGATTCGGGACCGTTCTCGCCGGGGATGCCTTCGCGTTCTATGAGTTCGATCCAGCCCAGCGAACGCAGGTATTCCGTGGAGTCATCACCGGAATGATTGTCGATGGCGATGACGTGTATCCGGCTGGTGTCGGTGTGCTTGCGCAGCAGGCGCAGGCAGATTCGCGTCAGCTCGGGGGTGCGGTAATTGGGAACCAGGATGGTGACTTGTGCGCTCATGATCGGGCTCTGCGGTCAGGTGTGGACGAGAGGGCGCCACCAGTCTTCGTGCGCCAGGTACCAGTCGATGGTTTTGCGGATGCCGGTTTCAAAGGTCTCAGCCGGTGCGTAACCCAGTTCCTGCATGATCCGGCTGGCATCAATTGCGTAGCGCCGGTCATGGCCGGCCCGGTCCGTGACATAGGAAATCAGCTCTTCACAGCGTCCGCCTTTCGCCGGCGGGCAATCGGGGTAGTGTTCCGCCAGCGCGGGGTTCTGCGCAATGCGTTCATCCACCAGGCCGCACATCAGCTTGACGATATTGATGTTGGCCCATTCGTTGTTGCCGCCGATATTGTAGGTTTCGCCCAGCCGGCCGTTCTCCATCACCAGGCGGATGCCGGCGCAGTGATCGGCGACGTACAACCAGTCACGGATATTCATGCCGTCGCCGTATATCGGTAGTGCCAGGCCCGACAGCATATTGTGCAGGCACAGCGGAATGAGTTTCTCCGGGAACTGGTAGGGGCCGTAATTGTTCGAGCAGTTGGTGGTTTTTACCTTCAGCCCGTAGGTATGGTGATAGGCGCGTACCAGGTGGTCTGACGCGGCCTTGCTCGCCGAATACGGCGAGTTGGGGGCGTAGGGCGTGATTTCCGAGAATGCCGGGTCCTCGGGTTCCAGTGTGCCAAACACTTCGTCGGTGGAGACGTGATGGAACAGGTGATCCGCGACCGGGTTCTGTGCATCCGTCCAGCTGCTGCGCGCCGCCTTGAGCAGGTTGTGGGTGCCGATGATATTGGTATCGATAAAGGCGTCCGGCCCGGTGATGGAACGATCGACGTGCGATTCTGCGGCGAAATGAACGATGGTGTGCAGTGATTCGTCCTGCAGCAGTTTTTGCACCAGGTCCTGGTTCCGTATGTCCCCTTCCACGAACTGGAAATTGGCATCGGATTCCAGGGGTTTCAGCGTATCAACGCAGCCGGCGTAGGTCAGGGAATCCAGCACCACGATGCGATCCGCCGGGAAGTGCTCACGCCAGTAGTAGACGAAATTGGCGCCGATAAATCCGGCGCCGCCGGTGACCAGCAGTCCCCGTGTACTCATGATTGAGCCTCCTTGGCCAGTCGGGCGAGCATCTCGCGCAGGGCGACACGCCAGTGTTGTCCGGGGGTGTCCAGCGCGTTGCGCAGGGCTGATGTGTCCAGCACGCTGAAGGGTGGTCGTTTGGCGAGGGTGGGATACTCGTCAGCGGGAATCGGCCGGATCTGAATCGCCTTGTCGAGGAGTCCCGCTGCCAGGCCTTCCTCCTGGATGGCGACGGCAAAATCGTACCAGCTGCAGGCGCCGAGGTCGGTCCAGTGATAGACGCCGCTGGAGATGTTCTTCGTGATGCACTGCCACATGGCGGTCGCGAAATTGCCGGTCCAGGTCGGGGTGCCAATCTGGTCACAGACGATGGAAAGGCTGTCGCGTTCCTGCATCAGGCGCAGCATGGTACGGACAAAATTGTTGCCATATACGCCATAGACCCAGGCAGTGCGTATCAGTACGCAGCGTTCGGCGAGTTCATCCAGCACCGCCCGTTCGCCGGCCAGCTTGCTGGCGCCATAAACGCCCAGTGGGTGGGGTACGTCACCGGGCTGGTAGGGCATGGAATGCCGCCCGTCGAAGACAAAATCGGTGGAAACGTGCAGCATGCGCGCATTGCACTCACGCGCAGCCTGGGCGAGGTTGCCGGCGCCGGTCGCATTGGCGCGAAAGGCCGTGTCCCGGTCTTCCTCGGCGCGGTCCACGGCGGTATAGGCGGCACAGTTGATCACCCAGTCCGGCACGCGATCCGCGACACTGGCGCGCACCGGCTCCAGGTTGCCGATATCCAGTTCATCCATATGCGGTGCGATGATCTGCATGCCGGGTGGATGACAGGCCTGTA
>JBFJWR010000059.1:0-11504 GCA_041623535.1 Pseudomonadales bacterium | reverse complement strand
GGCGGAGCACCTGGGACTGTTTGACGAGGTGATCGCCAGCACCACAGATTTCAATTGCGTGGGCAGTGAAAAAGCCCGCATGCTGGTCGAGCGCTTCGGCGCGGGTGGTTTTGACTACGTCGGCGACAGTGTGCGCGACTTGCCGGTGTGGGCGGCGGCTCGCAATGCGTGGCTTGTTTCCGCCCGATCCTCATTGCGGGAACGGGTTGCCGGGGTCGCTGCTATCGAGGAGACGATCATCCCGTCGGCGCCCGGGTTGCAGGCCTGGCTGCGCCTGTTCCGTGTGCATCAGTGGTCCAAGAACCTGTTGCTGCTGCTGCCGCTGCTGGCCGGGCATGTATTCAGCATCCAGGCCTGGGCGTGGGCGGCGCTCGGCGTGGTGAGCTTCTGCTGCGTGGCTTCGGCGGGTTACGTGGTGAATGACCTGCTCGACCTGCAGGCTGATCGGAACCATCCTCGCAAGCGCAGGCGGCCACTGGCTGCCGGCAACATTCCGATCAGTCATGCGGTGCTGGTGGCGGTCGCCCTGGTGCTGGCGGCGCTGCTGCTGGCTGCCCTCGTCAACTTTCAGTTTCTCGCGATACTGCTGGTATACCTCGTCGGCACGCTTGCATACAGCCTGTACTGCAAGCGTCGCGCACCGCTGGACGTCTTTCTTTTGGCGAGCCTGTACGTGGTGCGTGTGCTGGCAGGAGGGCTGGCTGCCGGCGTGCCGGTTTCCGCCTGGCTGCTGACGTTCGCTTTTTTCATGTTTCTTTCGCTGGCGCTGGTCAAGCGACACACCGAACTGCTGTCGGTTTCGCAGGGCAGGCCCGGCAAACCATTGCATGGTCGCGGCTGGCGACTGTCCGACCTCTCCCTGATACGCAGCCTGGGTATGGGCGCCGGGGTGGGCAGTGCCGTGATACTTGCCATCTACCTGCAGAATCCTGCCAGTGCCCGGCTGTATGCCAATCCAGAGCTGTTGATCCTGTCCATCATCACCACGCAGATGTGGCTGGCACATGTCTGGCTGGCCTCGCTACGCGGGCGCATGCATGACGATCCGCTGGTGTTTGCGATGCGCGACCGTATGAGCCTGGTGTGGATTGCACTGACGATGGTGGTCGCGGTACTTGCGAAATGAAACAAGCTCGGGCCGGGCACTGAACGTGGCACTGGCAGTTCGCTACGCCCTGTTTGCCGTGCTGGCGACAGTGCTGAATCTGCTCGGGCAGATGGCTGGTTTTCGCCTGCTGCCCGCGGAGTACGCCGTGTTTGGAGGCATGCTGGTCGGTACGGCGGTGGGCCTGGTCAGCAAGTACTGGCTGGACAAGCGCTACATCTTTCGTTTCCGATCGGCCGGCCTGCAGGCCGAGGGCCGCCTGTTCCTGCTGTACAGTGCGTTTGGTGCGGCCATGACGCTGTTGTTCTGGGCCACCGAATGGCTGTTTCACCTGCTTTTCGCAAGCGAGCCGATGCGTTATGTCGGGGCGGTGGCCGGTCTGTCTGTGGGATATTTCCTGAAATATCACCTCGATGCGAAATTTGTCTTTGTGCAACGCGCCGGCGTCAGCTCCCCGCTGGCAGCCACCCATTCCGGGCCGCCTGGTTCCTGAAGCGCGCTCGAGTCCGCGGCCGTGACCATGTTTTGACTGTTGGCCGGGCAGGCTGGCCGGAGGTTTCTAATTTACCGTGCTGCGATTATGATTGGCACCGTTTTGCGTGCAGCCCTGAGATCGAGAGTGATTCCTGCCGCCTGCTACGTATTTATAACTTTCGCAACTGCCAGGAATACACATGGAAATTCGAATTGCGCAGGGCCATGCGCCTGAACTACTGGAAGACGCACTGACCATCGCAATCGATGTCATACGTGCTTTCACCATGACCCATTACGCGTTCCTGAGCGGCGCGACGAAAATCCAGTTGTACCGGACCGTCGAAGAGGCCTGGGACGTGAAGCGCCGCAACGAGGATTTCGTGCTGGCCGGTGAGCGCAAATCGAAAAAGATCGAGGGTTTCGATATGCAAAACTCGCCTGCGGAAGTGGCCGGCATGGATCTGTCCGGCAAGACGATCATCCTGACCACCACCAACGGCGTGCCTTCGGCGCTGAATGCGCTGCAGTGCGGCCCGGTATTTGTTACCGGTTTTTCTAACGCACGCTCGACAGCGAAGTTTGCCCGCCAGGCCGTGCAGGAAGGCCGGGTGTCGCGGATCAATATTGTTGGCTCGCATCCCAGTGGTGAAGAAGACATGTTGTGTGCACACTTTATCGAGACGCTGATCCTCGGGCAGGAAGAGGCCGACGGTGTGGAGCGCATGCGCGCGGGCATACTCGCGTCGGGCGCCGCGCAGAAGTTTCTTGATTCGCAGCAGCCTGATTTCGACGAGAACGATATGGATTACTGTTGCCGGGAGAATCCGTCGGATTTCGTGATGGAGTTGAATGCCGGTGACCACCCGACGGTACTGCCGGTCTCGCTCTGAATTTCCGGGACTGCTTCGCGTTTGCGCCGGATGGTTCGATCCCGTGCCGGGTAGTTGTCTGCTTCTGAAGTGTTAAGGGCCGGCGGCCGGCGATTCCGGGCAGCTTTCAGTCGCGCGATCAGGCGCGTTTCTTGATGTCCATCAGGCGCATGATCATCGGCGTCAGGATCAACTGCAGGGCCACGCCCATCTTGCCGCCCGGAATGACGATATTGTTCGGGCGACTCATCCAGGAATTCTGCAACATCGAAAGCAGGTAGGGAAAATCAATGCCGCGCGGATTGGCGAAGCGGATGATAACCATGCTTTCGTCGGCATTTGGCACATCGTTGGCGATGAACGGGTTGGACGTATCTACCGCAGGCACCCGCTGGAAGTTGATGTGCGTGCGGGAGAACTGCGGACACATGTGGTTCACGTAATCGGGCATACGCCGGAGGATGGTGTTCACCACGGCTTCCTGTGAGTAACCGCGAAAGTTCTGGTCGCGGTGCAGTTTCTGAATCCACTCCAGGTTGATGATCGGCACCACGCCGATCAGCAGGTCCACGTGTCGGGCTACATCGATGTGGTCGTCAGCGTACGCGCCGTGCAGGCCTTCATAGAACAGCAGGTCAGTGCCCGGCTCAATGGTTTCCCAGGCCGAGAACGTGCCCGGTTCCTGGCCGTAGGGAGCGGCTTCTTCGGCGTTGTGCAGGTACTTGCGGGTCTTGCAGATGCCCTCGTTGCCGTACTGGGAAAACGACTCTTCCAACTCGCGCAGCAGGTTGGTCTCGGGGCCGAAATGGCTCAGGTGGTCGTTGCCCTTCGCGGCGGACTCTTCCATCGCTTTGCGCATTTCCAGGCGGTTGTAGCGGTGAAACGCGTCGCCTTCGATGACTCCGGCTTTAAACCCCTCGCGGCGGAAGATGTGCTCAAAGCTGCGCATAACCGTGGACGTACCCGCGCCGGAGGACCCGGTGACGGCAATAATCGGGTGCTTGATCGACATGGGTTATCAGGCCTCTGCGCGATACAGCGACCGCTCGTTGAACAGCGGTGACTGGAAGGGTTTGTCAGAGCCGGCATCGTAACTCTCGTGGTATTGCTCGATCCTCTGAATTTCTTCCTGCGAGCCCATCATGATGGGAATCTGCTGGTGCAGGGTTTCCGGGATCACATCCAGGATGCGCTGCCGCCCGGTGGTCGCCGCTCCGCCCGCCTGTTCGACGATGAAGGCCATCGGGCTGGCTTCGTACATCAGGCGCAGGCGTCCCTGGTGGCGGGCGCCCTGGTCATCGCGCGGATGCAGGAACACGCCGCCGCACATGAGGATGCGGTGTACGTCGGCAACCATGGAATCGATCCAGCGCATGTTGAAATCCTTGGCGCGGATGCCGGTGCTGCCTTCCTTGCATTCGGCCACGTAGCGCTGCACCGGCGGCTCCCAGAAGCGTTCATTGCTGGTGTTGATGGCGAACTCGCCGGTGGCTGGTGGAATCATCAGGTCCGGGTGCGTGAGGACAAAATTACCGATTTCGCGGTCGAGGGTAAAGCCATGGGTTCCCTTGCCGGCGGTAAGCACCAGCATGGTGGCTGGTCCGTATATCGCGTATCCCGCGGCGACCTGGCGATAGCCCGGTTGCAGGAAATCAGCCGTGCCCGGCCGTCCTTTGCCGGTGTATTCCAGTACCGAGAAGATCGTGCCCACGGAGACATTCAATTCGACGTTGGAGGAGCCGTCGAGCGGGTCAAACAGTAACAGGTAGCGACCCTGCACCAGGTCGCCGGAAACCGGGATCGGCTCGTCGCACTCCTCGGATACCATGCCCGCCACCGGGCCGCCCCAGCTGCAGTGGTCGACGAAGATGGCGTTGGCGGTGACGTCCAGTTTCTTCTGGTTTTCGCCGTGCAGGTTCTCGGTGCCGGCGTCCCCGTACATGCCGCCCAGTGCGCCCTTGCCGGTGATGGAGGAGATGGTCTTTACCGCTGCAGCCACGTCGATCAGCAGGGAGGCGAGCTGGCCGGAAGCGCGGTCGCCACCGAGGTGTTCGATGACGAATTTGGAAAGCGTCGTGCGGCCACTGTACATGTTCATACTTCTTTCCTTACGAGGGGGCGCCAGCATCATCATCCTGATCGAACACCCGCGATGCGCGCAGATCGGCTTCGCCAATTTCCCGAAAATCGTCAGCAGTCAGTTGCTGCCCCTGTTCCGCCTGTTCGAACAGGCGGTTGGCATGGCGTAGCCGCGCCCGGTCCAGCGCATTGCGTATCGACCTTGCGTTGGCGAAGTTCGGTTGTTTCAGTCTCTTTTCAATGTACTCCTGCAGCGCCACCTTGGCATCCGGGCTGAGCTGGTAATGCTGCCGTTCGAGCATCATTTCGGCGATCTGCAGCAACTCCTGCGGCGCGTAGTCCGGGAAGTCCAGATTGTGCGCGATGCGCGACGCCATGCCCGGGTTGGAGCCGAAAAAGGTTTTCATGCGATCGGCATAGCCGGCCAGGATCACAACCAGGTCATCGCGCTGGTTCTCCATGACCTGCAGTAGAATCTCGATCGCCTCCTGGCCGTAGTCGCGTTCATTTTCCGGCCGGTACAGGTAGTACGCCTCGTCGATAAACAGCACGCCGCCCATGGCCTTTTTCAGGATTTCCTTGGTCTTCGGGGCGGTGTGGCCGATGTACTGCCCGACCAGGTCATCCCGGGTGACCGCTATGACGTGGCCTTTGCGCACGTAGCCGAGGCGATGCAGGATTTCCGCCATGCGCATCGCCACCGTGGTCTTGCCGGTGCCGGGATTCCCGGTAAAGCACATGTGCAGGGAGGGCGGGTCGGCCTCCAGTCCCAGTTGCTGGCGCGCCTTGGTGACCAGCAGGAAGGCCGCAATCTCGCGAATACGACGCTTTACCGGCGTCAGCCCGATCAACTCGCGGTCGAGTTGTTCGAGTACGCTGGTGACGTTGGATTCCTGCAGCAATGCCTGCAGATCTACGTTTTCGCTCATGGGTGCAACTGCCTGGAAAAGACGGAGGCGTCCAGCCTAGTAGCGACCGCCTTCCGGCTTGTCCGCCCCATAGCCGCGCGTGGTGTAACGCATGCTGCGTCCGTTGACTTCCTGCCGTTGCAGGCTGAAACCGGGCTCATCAGCGGGGCGATTGACGATGAAGCTCATGACTATGGATTCCACGCCGCGGGTGGAGTCAAAAGCCATCAGGCGGATGTAATGCTGCGGAAACGTTTTCCGGCAGTTGTTTACTTCCAGCAGCACGCCGGCGGCATCGCGCAGGTCAAACATCGGGTGGCCGAACATGTCCCAGTAGGTATTCCGGGGATGCGGATCATCGGTGTATTCCACGCTCCATGCATAGCCCTTGTCGAGGCCGTACTGGATCTGTGCGCTGATTTCCTCGTCGGTGAGGTCGGGCAGGAAGCTGAACTGCCCCTGGGTGATGCGTCCAATCGGGTTGTTCATCATGAGTGAGATTTCCCCTTAAGTTGTCAGGTCAGGATACGGACGGCGTTGCCACGTAGTCGCTGGAATCGGTGGGCGTGTAGTTGAACGACACGTTGCCCCAGGTATCCAGCGCCTGCTGCAGCGGAGAGCAGGATTTCGCTGCTTTCTTCAGTACATCCGGCCCTTCGTTGATAATGTCCACGCCCTCGTTGCGTGCCTTGACCATGCATTCCAGCGCCACGCGATTGGCGGTGGCTCCGGCCTGTATGCCGCCGGGGTGGCCGATCGTGCCGCCTCCGAACTGCAGGCAGACATCGTCGCCGAACAGGTCGAGCAGCTGGTGCATCTGGCCGGCGTGGATGCCACCGGAAGCAACCGGCATGACTTTCTTGGTGTCCGCCCAGTCCATGTCAAAGAACAATCCGCGTGGCAGATCG
This sequence comes from Pseudomonadales bacterium, assembly GCA_041623535.1. Lineage (GTDB taxonomy): Bacteria > Pseudomonadota > Gammaproteobacteria > Pseudomonadales > JBFGWM01 > JBFJWR01. The sequence goes on along the minus strand of JBFJWR010000059.1, from coordinate 5,158 downwards.
GTTTTCGTATAGCTGTCGCGGCAGACGTTGTAATAACCCTGCACGGTGGGTGGGTCGCCTTCCAGTTTGCCCACTGCGGTGCCGCAATGCAGGTGGTCACAACCGGCCAGGCGCAGCCACTTGGCAATCACGCGGAAGCTCACGCCATGGTTCTTCTGGCGCGTGTACGTGCCATGGCCGGCGCGGTGCATGTGCATGATCATGTCATTGCGACGGCACCACTCGGCGATAGACTGAATTGCGGTATAGCCGATGACGAGGTCAACCATGATGATGACGCTGCCCAGTTCCTTGGCGAATTCGGCGCGCTCGTACATCTGTTCCATGGTGCCGGCGGTAATGTTCAGGTAGGAACCCTTGATCTCGCCGGTCACGGCCTGCGCCTTGTTCACGGCATCCATGACGTACAGGTAGCGGTCGCGCCAGTGCATGAACGGTTGCGAGTTGATGTTCTCGTCATCCTTCATGAAATCCAGGCCGCCCTTGAGGCCCTCGTAAATGACCCGACCATAGTTGCGTGCCGACAGTCCCAGCTTGGGCTTGGTGGTTGCGCCCAGCAGTGGCCGGCCGAATTTGTCCAGCCGCTCGCGCTCAACGATCAGGCCGGTGGGCGGCCCTTTGAATGTCTTGATGTACGCCACCGGAATGCGGATGTCTTCCAGGCGCGCAGCCTTGAGCGGTTTAAACGAGAAAACGTTGCCGATCAGGCTGGCCGTCATGTTGGCGATCGAGCCTTCTTCAAACAGGATCAGGTCATAGGCCACGTAGGCAAAGTACTGCTCCGGGTTGTTCGGCACCTGTTCGACCTTGTAGGCCTTTGCGCGATAGCTGTCGCAGGCGGTCAGGCGGTCTGTCCAGACCACGGTCCAGGTTGCCGTGGAGGACTCGCCGGCTACTGCGGCGGCAGCCTCTACCGGGTCCACGCCTTCCTGCGGCGTGATGCGGAACAGGCAGATGGTGTCGGTGTCCTTGGGTTCGTAGTCAGGCTCCCAGTAGCCCATCTCTTTGTACTTGAGGACGCCGGCGTCGTAGCGTTTTCTGGTTTTGGATTCTTGGCTGCTCATGGTTCTCTTTGCTTGGTTGTAGGGCTGCATGAATTTGGGCAGGGAGCGATCCTAGGAGTTTTTTGTAGCGAATGTCCAGTTTGACTTTGCCTCAAAAGATTGCGCAGGCGGGATGGATCCGGGGGCACAATGTGTGCGCCACGGCAGAAAGCCTGCCTCGCCAGTCGCGTGGTCGCTGCCATGTGCGATTCTGGCGGATGCAAGGCAAGGTAAAAAAACCATTCGGTCTAAATGGAAGGGCGGCCGGGATGCCGGGCGGTTTTTGCCGAATCAAAAGGTGCGATGGGGATCCTGGGGTGTCGGGCGCCGATTGGGCGTGCTTGGACGACCCCTGCCTGTACTGCTTAACTGGGGATGCGCCTGCGCAATTGCGGCTGTTGGTTCCTTGTATGTATATGACGCCCCGTTCGTTTATTTTTCCGATCCGTGCGGCCTGCTTTGGCTGGGCGTGCCTGCTTGTGTCTACAGGGATCACAGGCACTCCGGCGCACGCGGCAGACAAGGCCATAGAACAATGGCTGGATCAGGAGATCACGGTTTCCACGTTGCCGCGCAAAGAGCAGATGCGGGAGATGCAGTGGTTTGTCCAGGCCGCCAGGCCTTTCCGCGGGATGACCATACGCGTGGTCTCCGAACGCATAGACACGCACTGGTACGAGGCCACCGTTCTCGCCCCGGCCTTTTCCAAGCTGACCGGCATCAATGTCTCTCATGAACTCACCGGCGAGGACGATGTCATTCGCAAACTCCAGGCCCAGATGGAACTGGATATCGGCATATACGATGCGTACGTGAATGACAGCGACCTGATCGGCACGCACTACCGGATGGGGCATGTCGTGCCACTGTCGGATTTCATGGCGGGTGAAGGCCGGGACGTGACACTGCCGACCCTGGATATCGATGATTTCATCGGCAAGAGCTTCACCACCGGCCCTGACGGCAAACTGTACCAGTTGCCGGATCAGCAATTTGCCAACCTCTACTGGTATCGCCACGACTGGTTTTCCCGCCCGGAGCTACGGAAACAGTTCCGTGGGCTCTATGGTTATGAACTGGCCGTGCCGCGCAATTGGTCAGCCTATGAAGATATTGCCGATTTCTTTACCAACCACGTGAAGAACCTCGATGGTCGGCGTGTCTATGGCCACATGGATTACGGCAGTCGCGACCCCTCGCTGGGCTGGCGTTTTTCGGATGCCTGGTTGTCCATGGCGGGTGCCGGGGACAAGGGGATTCCCAACGGGCTGCCGGTGGACGAGTGGGGCATTCGTAACGTGGACTGTCACCCGGTGGGCGCCAGCGTCTCGCGGGGCGGTGCCGCCAACAGCCCGGCAGCCGTTTATGCACTGCGTAAGTACGTCGAGTGGCTGGAAAAATTTGCCCCGCCCGAGGCGCGTACCATGAATTTCACCGAGGCCGGAACGGTGCCGGGTGAGGGCTATATCGCCCAGCAGATTTTCTGGTACACGGCATTCACAGCGGCGCTGACCAAGCCGGGCCTGCCGGTCGTGAACGCGGACGGAACACCGAAATGGCGCATGGCGCCATCACCACATGGGCCGTACTGGCAGCCGGGCATGAAACTCGGTTACCAGGATGCGGGTTCCTGGACGTTACTCAAGAGTACACCGCTCGACCGACGCAAGGCGGCATGGCTGTATGCGCAGTTCGTGGTCTCGAAGACGGTGTCGATGCGCAAGACCATGGTGGGTCTGACGCCGATCCGCGAGTCCGACCTGCGTTCCGGGCACATGACCGAGCGTGCTCCGGCGTTGGGCGGGCTGGTGGAGTTTTATCGCAGTCGTGCCCGCACCCTGTGGTCGCCCACCGGTATCAATGTGCCCGATTATCCGCGCCTGTCCTCGCTCTGGTGGGAAAATGTCAGCCTGGCGGTTTCGCGCAAGCTTCCCTTCCAGGAGGCCATGGACAAGCTTGCCGAGGAGATGGATCAGGCCCTGCAGGAGATTGCCGCGAACGGGCAGGATCGCTGTGAGCCGCGCCTGGCAAAGCCGGCTGCCGAGAGTTACTGGCTGCAGTCCCCGGGCTCGCCAAAGCCGCGTCTTGAGCAGGAGAACGAGCCGGGAGAAACCTGGACCTACGAGGAATCACTCAAGGAATCGCAATGGGCCGACTAGGCTTTTATCGTCGGTGCGCGAGCGTGCTGACATATGCACTCCTGTTGCCCGTGCTGCTCGGCGCGACGCCGGCGCGCGCTTTGCAGCTGATGACCGAGGAACTCCCCCCCTATTCGTTTCTCGAGGGTAACCAGCCCAAGGGTCTCAGCATCGATATCATCAAGCTGCTGTTCAAACGCGCGGGCATACAGTTTGAGATTCGCATCGTGCCGCTGAAGCGTGCGCTCGCGACGGTGGCCAACAGTTCCGATGCCTGTGTTTTTCCGCTGGAGCGTACCCAGGCACGTGAAGTGCTGTACACCTGGATCAGTCCGTTGCTGATTACACGAACCGGCTTTTATACCAAGAGCGACAGCCGGTTGGTGATCCGCAGCCTGAAAGATGCGCAGAACCTGTCAGTGGGTATCTATGCGGGCAGTGCGCTGCATGAGTATCTGTCCACCTTCGACTTTACCGGTTTGCAGGTTGCACGCGAGGAATTGCTCAATGCCCGCAAACTGCAGGCGAATCGCATTGACCTGTGGGCAACCGATTCGGTATCAGGTCGCTATTTCGCCCGTCGTGCGGGCATCGCGGATATTCGCGAGCAGTACCTGTTTCTGACCACCCTGCGTGGGATCGCCTGCAATCGGGAAATGTCGCCGGGCATCGTCCAGCCCCTGCAGCGCGAGTTGAAGCGCATGCACGCCGACGGCGCAGTGCGCGGCATCATGGACCGCTACCGCTACCAGGAATGACGAAGAAGGACAGTATGCGAATGGATTCACCGCGACGACCAGGCCACCTCTTTTCCCACGCTGCGTGCGGAGCGACAGTCGTGCTGATGCTCGGCACGCAGGCCCTGCAGGCCGCCGAAGCACCCAGCAATGAGCAACTGTACGAGATGGTTCGCGAGTTGCAGGCGAACCAGGCGGAACTGCTGCAGCGACTGGATCACGCCGAGGAGGATGCCCGCTCTGCTCGGTCTGAACTGGAGCGTACCCGTCGTGCGCTGGCGATTGCACAGCAGGGAAAACAAGCGCCGGCGGCTGCACCGCAACCACCGCAGGCACAGGCGGATCCTGATCTGCCGGGCATCCTGCTGGGCCAGAAGAACGGCTGGGCTGTTTCCACGGATGGTCGCGTGAACGCCTACATGGTGAATATTTCCGGTGACGCGCCGCCCGCTGGTAATGATACCGGCGGAGTCGTCATCACCGGTTCCACTTCGGAAAGTGACATTGACTCCTACCGGGTGCGCACCGGATTTAATCCCTCGGCGCTGGGTCTGAATATCCGGGCTCCTGATTTCGAAGGGAACCGTATCCAGGCGCGACTTGGCCTGTATCCCTCGATCCAGAACAACAACCTCAAGAATGGCAACACCAACCTGGATATCCGCGAGGTCTATTTCACGGTATCGCGGGATGATTGGGGCGAGTTCCTGTTTGGCCGCGCGCTGAGCCTGTTCCAGCGCCAGCATGTGATTCATGACATGGAAGGCATAGGCGTCGGCGCAACCGGGGCCCGTGGCAACAGCACGACGGCCGGCCGGGTCGGCTTCGGTTACCTGTACAACAACTTCGCGCCGTCCTTCCGTTACACCACGCCCGATCTGGATGGCTTCCAGTGGAGTATCGGCCTCTACGATCCCAGTGCGATCAACGGAGGACTGGTTGGTGCACCAGTCACGGCCGATGTGACCGACGTACCACGCGTGGAAACCGAGGCGACCTGGAAACTGGATCTCAGCGAGCAACTGGTGCTCAACCTGTTTGCCAGCGGCCTCTGGCAGAAAGCCGAATTTGACACCAATGCCGCCAAGGCACCACTGGCACGCGCGAACGAATCAGTGGTCGCGCGGGGCCTGGGTTACGGCGGACAGCTGAAGACAGATGAATGGGATCTGGTGCTGGCCGGCTACACGGGCCAGGCGCTGGGCACGCTGGTGATGCTTGATGGCAATGCGCTGGATGC
>JBFJWR010000058.1:0-11526 GCA_041623535.1 Pseudomonadales bacterium | reverse complement strand
GATGGTCAGACCGCCTTCCTTGTTGAGGATTAACTGGAGAAAGTTCAGTACGTTCCGCGCATAGAACGCCGACGAATCGGCGGGCACGGTAGCCGGCAGGTTGGGCTGCCCGACAATGGTGACATCGTGCTTCACCACGTTGGTGCCGAGTTCAGACAGTTCACAGTTACCGCCCTGCTCCACCGCCATGTCGACGATGACCGAACCGGCGCGCATGGATGCGACCATGTCTGCGCTGACCAGTACCGGCGCCTTGCGACCCGGAATCTGTGCCGTGGTAATCACGATATCTGCCTGCTTCATGCGCTGGGCGACGATTTCACCCTGGCGTTTGAGCCAGGACGGTGGCATCGGGCGGGCATAACCACCGACGCCTTCCGCTGCCTCCTTTTCTTCGTCGGTTTCAAAGGGCACGTCGATGAACTTGGCGCCCAGTGATTCGATCTGCTCTTTCACGGCGGGACGCACATCGGACGCCTCGACCACAGCGCCCAGGCGCTTGGCGGTGGCGATGGCCTGCAAGCCGGCCACGCCGGCACCGAGGATCATGACCCGCGCCGCTTTCACGGTGCCGGCAGCAGTCATCATCATGGGCATCAAACGCCCGTACTCCGCGGCAGCCAGCAACACGGCCTTGTAGCCGGCGACATTGGCCTGTGAGGAGAGGACGTCCATGCTCTGTGCCCGCGTGGTGCGCGGTGCGGCTTCCAGCGAGAACGCCGAAATACCCGTCGCAGTCATGGCAGCCAGCCCTTCGTTGTGGAAGGGTTCCAGCATGCCAACCAGCACGGCGCCCTTCTGCATCAGGGCCAGCTCGTCCGCATCCGGACGGCGCACCTTGAGGACCAGCTCGGCGCCGAGTGCGGACTCCCGGCTTTCCAGGACCCCACCAGCCTCCTGGTACGCGGCGTCGGTCTGCCCGGCGGCAAGGCCGGCGCCCGGCTCAATAATCACCTGGTGGCCGGCGGCAACCAGTTTCTTGACAGTGTCAGTCGTGGCAGCGACACGGCGCTCACCCGACGCAGTCTCCCGAGGTACTCCGATTTTCATGCGCTTCTTCTTCCGTTCGCGAATTTCGTCTACGGCTCGACAGACATTCTTTGCCTGCTCCGGACCTGCATATTCAAATTTCCGACCCATGCACACGGGCGCACAGACCAGCGAGCGCGCAATGGTATAGGAATCGACAGATTATTGAACCCTTCATGAAAAGGCCGTGGCGTGGTATGGAACCATTCTGGCGCACCCGGCCGGACCGGCGGCCACGGCCCGACCGGGAAATCAGGCCGGCTGCAGCCAGCGACGCAGTTTGCTGTCGAGTTGTTCCACCTTGACCGGCTTGGCGAGGTAGTCATCCATGCCGGCGGTCAGGCACAGCGCTTCATCGCCTTCCATGGCATTCGCCGTCATGGCGACGATGGGGATGTGCTCCCCGCTCTTCCGCTCGCGCTGGCGAATCTCGCGTGTGGCCTGGTAACCGTCCATTTCGGGCATCTGCACGTCCATTAAAACGACGTCAAAATGGCGCTCCTGCAACAGTCCCAGCGCCTCCCGGCCGTTGTTGGCGATTTTCACCCCGTACCCCAGCTTCTGCAGCATGCCGGAGGCAACCATCTGGTTGACCTTGTTGTCTTCCACCAGCAACACGCGACGGTGTTCGGTCGTAACCTGCAGATCCGGCCAGCCGTGGGCCCGGGAATGTTGCTTATCCACCTTCAGGCCGAACAACCGGCCCAGGGTTTCATGCAGCATGAGGCGCTGCACCGGCTTGGTGACAAATTCAACGCTGCGCACGTTTTCCAGGTGGTCGTGCGCCTCGGGACTGCCACGCTGCACCAGGGTCGAAAGCAAAACCTGCCGAGGCTGCTGGAGCTTGACGTCTTCGGCAATGGTGCGCGAGAAATTGAAGCACTGGCGGACCTCGGTATCGAGTCGCATGTTCACGATCACCAGTTCATAGCAATAGTGTTCACGCGCCACGCCCCGCAATACCTGCAATGCTGCGTCATAGCCCTCTATGGCTTCCACATGCACACCCCAGTTATCCAGTTCCTCCTGCAGCGAACTCAGCATCGCGGGTGTGACATTGACCAGCAGGGCCCGTTTGCCACGCAACTCGCGATGCGAAACAAACCGCTCGGCCTGCTGGCTGGAAACGATGAGCTTGGCCGTAAACCAGAAGACACTGCCCTTCCCCGGTTCACTGTTGCAGCCAATGCCGCCCTCCATGGCCTTGACCAGGCCCTTGCAGATCGCCAGTCCGAGTCCCGCGCCGCCACCGCCCTGGTTACCGATGTCCATGGGATTGAATGGCTTGAAGAGATTGGCGACGTTCTCCTCACTCAGACCGCAACCGCGGTCGACCACTTCTATGTGTAACAGGCCCTCACCGCGGTCTTTCATCTCCATGTGGACATTGACGACCACTTCACCCTCTGCCTGGAACTTGATCGCGTTGCTGACCAGGTTGGTGAGAATCTGGGTAATGCGTTTCGGATCGCCGCGCACCCGCAGGGGAATGCCCGGGTCAAAAATGCAGGCCAGTTCCAGGCCTTTCTCGTGGGCAATCGGCCCCAGCACTTCCAGCGCATCTTCCAGCGTACGGCGCAGGTTGAACACCGTGGAATCGATCAGGATCTTGCCGGCTGCAATCTTGGAAAAATCCAGCACATCATTGATGAGAGCCAGCAGGGTCTCGCCGGAATGGGTCGCAACCTGTACGTACTCCTGCTGCTCTTTGTCCAACTGGGAATCCTGCAGCAGGGAAAGCATGCCCAGGATGCTGTTCATCGGCGTCCGGATTTCGTGATTCATGTTGGCCAGGAACTCGTGCTTGACCCGACTGGCCCGGGCTGCCTCGTGCATGGCAGATTCCAGTTCGATGGCTTTGCGTTCCAGGTCCCAGGACGTTTCAAGTCGGTCCCAGTAGCTTTTACTCAGATCCTTGGCCTGCAGCATCAGGAACGCGTAGAACAGCAGGTACAGGCCGCCCAGTGTAATCACCTCGGCGCTGGGCATGAGCAGCGCCACCAGGCAAGACGGCACGATCATGATGGTCAGGTACACGCGCACCACGGACAGATAGGCCGAGTACAGAACCGTGGTGCCGGCCGCCAGCGCGGAGGTGAAGAACCAGGCGGAAAACGCCCCCTGCATGCCGCGATACTCGAACAGGCTGGCAACCAGGAAGCCGCTCCACAGGGCGCTGTTGATCCAGGTCTGTAAAAAGAACCGGTTCCGCCACTTCACGGGACTGACCGCGTAAATGGACTCAAACCGGTAGGTGAAGAAAACGCGATAAACCGCAATCAGCAGGAAAGCGACGCCCAGTACATAGGTCAATTCACGCTGGCGCAGATAAAAATCGCTGAGCGCCAGGGTCACCAGGTACAGGAGAATATAGATACCCGCCCCGGAGATGCTGCGCCGGGAGAGCTCACGGTCAGTTTCCCGCATGATCTTGCGATCATTCTGGACTTTGCGCTCAGGCCGAAAATACAGAGATATCAAATGGTTACCTACTAAAGATAAAGCAATATCCGATGCGGGTAGTATAGACCGGCCATGCTGACACAATTGCGCGGCTACCGCATCTCGAAGCGGTCATTCCCGAATGCAGGCCCCGGAGTACGGATAGCACTCCTTTTCGTGTAAAAAATCTGTAAAAAATGGATAAATTCCCAAAATATAACTAGTATTTACAAGGTCATAAGGCGAGAATGACTCGCGATTAAAAATCAAGAACCGACACTTGGCCTCCGGGTGTCAAAGAAAACTACTAAATTCTCTAAGGAGAAGTTAAATGCATCGTTCCACTGCCACTCTTTGTTCGCTAGCGCTTTTGTCCGCAACGGGTACCGTTGCTGCCGAAGAGCGCTGGGCCGGCGAGACCGTTTATGCCAAGGGTGCTTATATCACCGGCATGGGCGGCATCTACGACTACGACTCGGAGCGCGCCATCGACGATGACTCCAACACATGGGGCTTCGGTGTCGGTTACCAGTTCAACAGCCAGTACAACGCTGAACTGGTATATGGTCGCCAAGATGAAGAAACCAGTGTGGGCAACCGCTACGTAGATGGCGAAGTCTACCGCCTGGATGTATTCAAAAACTTCAAACCGCGTGGCCGCACGACTCCGTTCATGCTGCTCGGCATGGGCGATCTGGATCTGGATCCGGCCCAGGGCCCGTCCAACAACGAAACCTTCGTTAACGTAGGCGGCGGCTTTCGCTACCGTCTGAACGACCGCCTGTCCCTGCGCTGGGACGCTCGCGCGGTTCGCTCCCTGGACGAGAACATAACGGAATTCGCGACCAACCTGTCGCTGATTTACGCCTTCCAGGATGCCTACAAGGTCGCGAGCGCCGTGGCACCGGTTGCTGCACCGGTTGCTGCACCGGGTGACGCAGACGGTGATGGAGTACTGGACGATGTCGACCAGTGCCCGGACACCCCGCGTAACCTGCAGGTCAACAAGCGTGGCTGCCCGATCCTGACGCGCGAAGGCGTTGAAATCGACCTCCACGTGGAATTCGACTTCGACAAGGATGTGGTCAAGACCCAGTACATGCCCCGCATCGAGGCAGTTGCTGACTTCATGAAGAAGTACCCGACCACGAGCACCACGCTGGAAGGCCACACCGACAGCATTGGTACTGATGCTTACAACCAGGGCCTGTCTGAGCGTCGCGCCAACTCCGTGCGCAAAGTGTTCGTTGAACGCTTCGGTATCGCCGGCGACCGCCTGAAAGCCATTGGCTACGGTGAGTCCAAACCGATCGCTGACAACAAGACGGCTGAAGGTCGTGAACGCAACCGTCGCACCACGGCAGTCATCAAGACCACCCGTTCGCGCTACAAAGAACGGTAGAAACCTGCCTGCCTGAACAAGCCGGGAATGCGACGTGCATTCCCGGCTTTTTTGGCTAAACTAAACCCCGCGCAACCAAAAATACGCTTTGTCATACGGACCGCTCGTGGCAATATGACGAGGTAATAAAGGATTTAAAACCCCCTCTGTTGCGAACGAACTTGGCCCATAGCGGGCCAGTAACCTGCCGGGATCATCGAGACCCTGAATTCCGGAAGGTATGAACTAGAACGGGTCTGCATTATTTGTACGAGTGTAATTTTTGTGAATATTTATGTCGGAAACTTGGCGTACGCCGCCACGGAGCAGGACCTCAGAGACGCTTTCTCGGCCTTTGGCGAGGTATCCAGCGTGAACATCATCATGGATCGCCAGACCGGCCAGTCCAAGGGCTTTGGCTTTGTTGAAATGCCGAATGACGCTGAAGCAACAGCCGCCATCAAGGAAATCAATGACCAGCCGATCAAGGGTCGCCCGGCCCGTGTCAATGAAGCGCGCCCGCGCCAGGAACGTACCGACCGCCCGCCGCGTCGCGATTACAACTGATACCAATACTTCTCTGATCACTGCACAGCCCCGCCATGGGGTTGTGCAGTGGTTTCTTAACTGGCCCGAATTCAACGGCCACCGTCCCCCCTTCGCTCCAGCCTTAATATTCAACATCAAGTATCATTCTTAATATTCTGAATTTACTAGATATCACAGTGCGCATCAGGCATGAAATGCGCGCTCGAATGCAGCCACACCACTCCTTCCCTTTACGTAAACGTAAGTTGGGTTTACTCTGCGTATTCCATGGCAGTTCCTTTGGCTGACGCATGAAACAAACCACCTACAGCATCCGTGACCTGGCCACCGAGTTTGACGTCACCCCGCGCTCCATCCGTTTTTATGAAGACCGCGGCATGCTGTCCCCCCGACGTGCCGGCCAGCAACGCGTGTTTGACGAGAGCCAGCGCGTACGGCTGAAACTGATACTGCGCGGCAAGCGCCTGGGTTTTTCGCTGGAAGAGTGCCAGCAACTGATCAATCTCTACGACCCGCAGACCGGCAACCAGGTACAACTGCAGAGCCTGCTGGCCAAGATTGCAGAGCGCCGGGCACAGCTCTGCCGGCAACGGGAAGACATCGACACCACGCTGCGGGAACTGGACCAGGCGGAGACACGCTGTCGCGCCTCCCTGGATACCCGCCAAAGCAACACCCACTGAACGGAGATTCCACTGATGTACGCGAATTACGGTTCCCTGGATTTCGGCTTCGACGAGACAACGCAGATACTGCGCGACCAGGTACAGCAGTTTGCCCGCCAGGAAATTGCGCCACGGGCAGCCCAGATAGACCACGACAACGAGTTCCCTGCGGACCTCTGGCGCAAGTTCGGTGACATGGGACTGCTGGGGGTCACGGTCGAGGAGGAATACGGGGGTGCCGGACTCGGTTATCTGGAACACGCCATCATCATGGAAGAGATCTCGCGGGCCTCGGCGTCCGTTGCACTCAGCTATGGCGCCCACTCCAACCTCTGCGTCAACCAGGTGCGCCGGAATGGCAGCCCCGCGCAACGCGAGAAGTACCTGCCCCGCCTGATCTCCGGCGAGCACGTCGGCGCACTGGCCATGAGCGAGCCGAATGCCGGCTCCGATGTCTGCAGCATGTCCCTGCGCGCTGACCTGCGCGACGGGCGCTACGTGCTGAACGGCAACAAGATGTGGATCACCAACGGACCGGACGCCAATGTCCTGGTGGTCTATGCCAAGACCGACCCCGAGAAAGCAGCCCACGGGATCACCGCGTTCATCATCGAAAAGGATTTCCCGGGCTTTTCCACGGCGCAGAAGCTCGACAAACTGGGCATGCGTGGCTCCAACACCTGCGAGTTGGTCTTTCAGGATTGTGAGGTTCCGCTGGAAAACGTACTGGGCGAGGAAAATCGTGGCGTCCAGGTGTTGATGAGCGGCCTGGATTACGAGCGGGTGGTGCTGTCAGGCGGCGCGACCGGCATCATGCTGGCATGCCTGGATGCCGTACTACCCTACATTCATGAACGCAAACAGTTCGGCCAGCCGATCGGGGAATTCCAGTTTATCCAGGGCAAGGTGGCGGATATGTACACCAACCTGAACGCCTGCCGCGCCTACCTGTATGCAGTTGCCCGTTCCTGCGACCGCGGTCAGGCCACACGCAAGGACGCCGCAGGGGTGATCCTCTATTGCGCCGAACGCGCAACACAGATGGCGCTCGAGGCGATCCAGTGCCTGGGCGGCAATGGGTACATCAACGAATTTCCCACCGGCCGGCTGCTGCGCGACGCCAAGCTGTACGAGATTGGCGCCGGCACCCAGGAGATCCGTCGCATGCTGATTGGCCGCGAACTCTACGCGGAAACCCGCTGATGCCCGCCCTGCACTCCGGCCTCGACCGCAATTCAGCCGCGTTTCGGGCCAACGCCAGGGTCATGCGTGCGCTGGTCTCCGATCTGCAGGAGAAAGTCGCGCTGAACATGGCCGGCGGCGGTGAACGGGCGATGGCGCGACACCAGTCCAAGGGCAAGCTGCCACCCCGCGAACGGGTCCGCCGCCTGCTGGATGACGGCTCCCCGTTCCTGGAACTGTCGCAACTGGCGGCCTGGGAAGCCTATGAAGACTTCGTCCCGGCCGGCGGCTGTATCACCGGCATCGGGCGTGTGCACGGCATTGAATGCATGGTGGTCGCCAATGATGCAACCGTGAAGGGTGGCACCTACTATCCACTTTCGGTGAAAAAACACCTGCGGGCGCAGACCATTGCGGAACAGAACCACCTGCCCTGCATCTACCTGGTGGATTCCGGCGGCGCCAACCTGCCGCGCCAGGACGAGGTGTTCCCGGACCGCGAGCACTTCGGGCGCATTTTCTACAACCAGGCGAACATGTCGGCCAAGGGCATTCCACAGATCGCCGTGGTCATGGGCTCCTGTACGGCAGGCGGCGCCTATGTGCCGGCCATGGCCGACGAAAGCATCATCGTGCGCGGGACGGGCACGATCTTTCTCGCCGGCCCTCCGCTGGTAAAAGCCGCAACCGGGGAAGAAGTCACCGCCGAGGAACTCGGTGGTGCTGAAGTGCACACGCGCGTTTCCGGTGTCGCGGATCATTACGCGGAAAATGACGAACACGCGCTGCAACTGGCAAGGCGCTGCGTTGCGAACCTGGCGATCAGCAAATCAGTACCGGCAGGACTCCTGAGTGGGCTGAACGATGAACCACTCTACCCCGTGGAGGATATCTACGGCGTGGTGCCACAGGAACTGCGCCAGCCCTACGACGTGCGCGAGATCATCGCCCGCCTGGTGGACGGTTCGGAATTCGATGAATTCAAGCGCAACTACGGCACCACGCTGGTGTGCGGATTTGCCTCGCTGCATGGCTACCGTGTCGGCATCGTGGCCAACAACGGCATCCTGTTCTCGGAATCCGCGCTCAAGGGCGCGCATTTCATCGAGCTGTGTGCGCAGCGCGGGATCCCACTGCTGTTCCTGCAGAACATTTCCGGTTTCATGGTCGGCAAGAAATATGAAGCTGGCGGCATCGCCAAGGACGGCGCCAAACTGGTCACCGCGGTCGCCTGCGCCCGGATGCCCAAGTTCACCGTGATTATTGGCGGCAGCTTCGGTGCCGGAAATTACGGCATGTGCGGCCGCGCCTATGAACCCCGTTTCCTGTTCAGCTGGCCGAACTCGCGAATCTCCGTCATGGGCGGCGAGCAGGCGGCAGGCGTGCTGACCGAGGTACGCGCCGCATCGCTCGCTGCGCGCGGCGAATCGCGGGACCAGGCAGAACAGAATGCCTATCGGGACGAGATCATCGCGCAGTATGAAAAACAGGGGCATCCCTACTATGCAAGTGCGCGGCTCTGGGATGACGGCGTCATTGATCCGGCCCAGACCCGCACCGTGCTTGGCCTGGCACTCTCCGCAACACTGAATGCACCACCACAGGAAACGCGCTTCGGCGTGTTCCGCATGTAGGAAACGGTCATGCGCATATTGATAGCCAATCGCGGCGAGATCGCCTGCCGCATCATCCGTACCGCGCGATCGCTCGGCTGGCACACGATTGCCGTGTACTCCGATGCAGATGCACAGGCGCTGCACGTACGCCTCGCCGATTCCGCCATGCATATCGGCCCTGCTCCCGCCGCGGAGAGCTACCTGGTGCAGGATGCCGTGCTGGATGCCGCCGAGCGCAGCAACGCCGGTTTCATTCACCCCGGGTACGGGTTCCTCGCCGAGAATGCGCAATTTGCCGCGGCGTGCGCGGAACGCGGACTGGTTTTCGTCGGGCCGCCGGCTGCCGCCATCCTCGCGATGGGCGACAAGTCTGCTGCCAAGCACCGCATGGAAGCCGCCGGGGTACCCTGCCTGCCCGGTTATCACGGTGACGACCAGTCCGATGCCGTGCTCTGCAGCGCGGCGAGTGACATGGGTTTCCCGGTACTGCTGAAACCCAGCGCCGGAGGCGGCGGCAAGGGCATGCACGTGGTGCAGAATGCAGAAGAACTGCCCGGTATCCTGCAGGCCGCCCGCCGCGAGGCCCGCAGCGCCTTCGGCGATGACCGCATGCTGATCGAGAAATACCTGGAACGTGCCCGGCATGTCGAAATCCAGGTGTTCTGCGATAACCATGGCAACAGCGTGTACCTGTTCGAACGCGACTGCTCGGTGCAGCGTCGTCACCAGAAAATCATCGAGGAGGCACCGGCCCCCGGCGTGGACGCCGGTTTACGTGAACGCATGGGGCGGGCAGCCGTACAGGCGGCAGCGGCCATTGATTACCGCGGGGCAGGAACCATCGAGTTTCTGCTGGCTCCTGACGGGGAGTTCTTTTTCATGGAAATGAACACCCGCCTGCAGGTTGAACACCCGGTCACCGAAATGATCACCGGCCAGGACCTGGTGGCCTGGCAACTGTCCGTGGCGCTCGGTGCGCCATTGCCGCTGGACCAGGCCGCGTTGCGGATTGATGGTCATGCCGTGGAGGCACGCATTTATGCCGAGGACCCGGCGCGGGATTTCCTGCCGAGCATCGGTGCGTTCAGCAACGTGCACTTCCCGCACCAGGCTCCGGGCGTCCGCATCGACAGCGGCATTTCCGCCGGGCAGCCTGGCGCAGTCTCACCGCATTACGACCCGATGATCGCCAAGATCATCGCGCATGGCACGGATCGGGAGCAGGCACTGAGCCGGTTGTCGCAGGCGTTGGCCCAGGTGTACCTGCCGGGCATTACCACCAACGCCGGCTTCGCGCGGTCGGTGCTGGAGCATCCCGAGTTCCGGGCCGGTGTGCTCAGCACACGCTTCCTCGAAGATCACCAGGTTTCCGCTGTGTGCACACCCGAAGACCTGAAACTGGGTTTACAGGTTGCCGCAGCGCGCATGGCTGCTGCCCTGCAGAAAGACCAGGACCACATGGCCCTGCAGAATGGCGATCCCGATTCGCCCTGGGCACGGGCCAATGGCTGGCGGCTCAATGCCCTTCCGGAACTGCACCTCGAGTTTGATGTGAATGGGGAACGGCGAGCCGTCGTGCTGCATCCGGCCACCAGCGCCGACGGGCTGGATCCCGCATTCCGTTTTCAGGATTCTTCCGGCCAGGCAACCGTGCATGGCGACCTGGTGCGCTTACAGTCCGGCAATGAACTGCTCAGCATCCGTGCCGTGGCAGAAAGCGATGGCATCACGGTGTTTCTCGCCAGCGGCGCCCTGCACCTGCCACGCTGGTCGTCCAGTCACGTCGGCACTGAACAGGAACCGGACGGTGCCTGCCACGCGCCCATGAGTGGCACTATCGTGCAGGTCCAGGTTGCCGCCGGTGATGAAGTCTCCCGCGGCGCCGACCTGGTCGTGCTGGAAGCCATGAAGATGGAACACACCCTGCGTGCCCCGGTCGACGGCACCGTGTCCGCCCTGCTGTGCACAGTCGGCGACCTGGTCCAGGAAGGCCAGACGCTGCTGGAAATCGAGGAAACCGGGTGAGCGGCCTCCCTGCCCGCGTTCGCCTGGTCGAAGTCGGCCCACGCGACGGCCTGCAGAATGAGCCGTGCGCCCTGCCTGCTGCAACCCGCGTAACCCTGGTCGAGAAACTGGCAGCAGCCGGCATTGATTACATCGAGGCCGGCAGTTTTGTATCACCGCGCTGGGTGCCGCAAATGGCGGAATCTCTCGAGGTTCTGCAGCAGCTTCGGCGCAGCCCCGGTGTCACCTATGCCGCGCTGACGCCCAACCTGCGTGGGCTGGAATCCGCGCTGGAAGCCGGGGCCGACGAGGTTGCTGTGTTCACCGCGGCGTCCGAGACATTTGTCCAGCGCAACATCAACTGTTCGATCGACGAGAGTTTTGCGCGCTTCGTCCCGCTGCTGGAGCGCGCCCGGTCCGCCGGGGTTCCGGTTCGCGGCTATGTCAGCACCGTCGTCGCCTGTCCCTATGAGGGCCCCATCGCGGCAGCGCAGGTCGCAGATGTGGCGGTCCGCCTGGCGGACCTCGGCTGCCGCGAGATTTCGCTCGGCGACACCATCGGTGTGGGCACACCTGCCACCACCCGCAGAATGCTCGAAGCCGTCGCCCAACGCGTTCCCATGCAACAGCTGGCCGTGCATTTCCACGATACCTACGG
>JBFJWR010000057.1:0-11583 GCA_041623535.1 Pseudomonadales bacterium | reverse complement strand
GTCGAAAAGGTCTGCGACTTGCGGGTCGGGATGGTGGTGTTCTTGTCGATCAGGGCCGTCATCACGCCACCCAGGGTTTCAATACCCAGGGTCAGCGGCGTCACGTCGAGCAGCAGCACGTCTTTCACGTCACCGGACAACACGGCAGCCTGGATGGCGGCGCCCACGGCCACGGCTTCATCCGGGTTCACGTCCTTGCGCGGCTCGCGACCGAAGATCTCGGCCACTTTCTTCTGCACCAGCGGCATGCGGGTCTGCCCACCGACGAGGATGACATCGGTGATCTCCGAGCCCTTGAGATCCGCGTCTTTCAGCGCCATCTGGCAGGGGCCAACGGTGCGCTCGACCAGTTCTTCAACCAGGGATTCCAGCTTGGCACGGGTCACCTTCACGTTCAGGTGCTTGGGACCACTGGCATCGGCCGTGATGTACGGCAGGTTGACGTCGGTCTGCTGGCTGGACGACAGCTCGATCTTGGCCTTTTCTGCGGCTTCCTTCAGGCGCTGCAGGGCCAGCGGATCGTTGTGCAGATCGATACCCGAATCTTTCTTGAACGAATCGGCCAGGTAGTCGATCAGGCGCAGGTCAAAGTCTTCACCACCGAGGAAGGTGTCGCCGTTGGTGGACAGCACTTCAAACTGGTGCTCGCCATCGACATCGGCGATTTCGATGATGGAAACGTCGAATGTACCGCCGCCGAGGTCATAAACCGCGATGCGGGCGTCGCCTTCACGCTTGTCCATGCCATAGGCCAGCGCCGCAGCGGTCGGCTCGTTGATGATGCGTTTGACTTCCAGGCCGGCGATGCGGCCGGCATCCTTGGTCGCCTGGCGCTGCGAGTCATTGAAGTAAGCCGGCACCGTGATCACCGCCTCGGTAACCGCTTCGCCGAGATAATCTTCGGCGGTCTTCTTCATTTTCTTCAGCACTTCGGCAGAAATCTGCGGCGGTGCCAGTTTTTCGCCCTTCACTTCGACCCAGGCGTCGCCATTGTCGGCCTTGGTGATGTTGTAGGGCACCATCTTGATGTCTTTCTGGACGACGTCGTCTTCAAAACGCCGCCCGATCAGGCGCTTGACCGCGAACAGCGTGTTGGCCGGGTTGGTTACCGACTGACGCTTGGCGGACTGGCCAACCAGGATTTCACCGTCCTCGGTGTAGGCGACGATGGACGGCGTGGTGCGTCCACCCTCGGAATTCTCGATCACCTTGGTGTCTTTCCCTTCCATGACGGCCACGCAGGAATTGGTGGTGCCAAGGTCGATACCAATGATTTTGCCCATGTAACTTCTCCGAAATAAGCTGTTCTGTTGTTAATTAAGCGGGCGGTACGACCGCCAGCCGGACTGTTTTTCGTACCTGACCCTTATATTGGTGCAGTTGCGCGAATTTCAACCGGCCTCAGGCCTGTTCGTTTACCGGGGTGACCGGCGCCCGGGACACCACCACCTTGGCGGCCCGTACCAGGCGACCATTCAACGTAAAACCCTTCTGAAACACATCAATCACGGTATTGGGTTCGCAATCGGGGTTCTCCACCGCGGTCATGGCCTCGTGGAACTGCGGATTGAACGGTTCGCCGGCCGGATCGACGCTTTCGACATTAAAGCGCGAAAGGGTGTCGAGGAGCATTTTCAGTGTCAGTTCAATGCCTTCGCGCATGGGGGCCATGTGGGCTTCTACTTCAGCGGGATACTGCACGGCCAGTGCCTGCACCAGGCTGTCGTGTACCGGCAGCAGCGCTTCGGCGAACTTCTCCAGACCAAACTTGTGGGCCTTTTCGACGTCGCGCTCGGCGCGGGCGCGGAAATTCTGCGATTCGGCCGTGGCGCGCATCGCCTGATCCCGCCACTTTTCCGCCTCGGCCCGGGCGGCCTCGAGCTCCGCGGCCAGTTGCGCGGCATCGGGCAAGGCGCCCATGTCGATGCCACCAGCGTCATCGAGCGGGCTGGCTGAGGACTGGGAATTGTCCTCCGCGTCAGCGGCAGCGGCAGCGGACACTTCTTCGGCCTGGGGGTCGGTCGCGGCATCGGTGGATGCGGCGTTCGGAACGGGATTATCGATGTCTTCTTTCTGCATAACCTGTCTTTATCTGGCTGTAATTTGGTCTGGCTGAAACCTGGGGCTGGTCGCCCGTTTGTAGCTGTTTACGCCGGGTGTTGGCTGGTCGCCTGTGCCTGGAACTGGATCACCGGGCCAACAAAATACCGGGCTGCGGCACCCCGTTGTGCCTCTTACCTGAAGATGGGGGCGAACCTTACTGGTTCAAGACCTCGCTGAACAGTCTGGAAGTGGCATCCACCAACGGAATCACGCGCTCATAGTGCATGCGGGTTGGCCCGATCACGCCGAGCACCCCCATACGTCGCCCTTCCACCACGTAGGGTGCGGTCACCAGCGTCAGCGAGCCCAGCGCCTGGTAACCGGACTCTTCGCCGATAAAGAGCTGCACGCCGTCGGATTCCTGGCACTGATCCAGCAGGTGCAGGAGGTCCTGCTTCTGCTGGAAGGCGTCAAACAACTCGCGCAGCCGGTCCATGTTCTCCGGGCCGGCGCAGTCTATCAGATTGGCCTGCCCCGCCAACACGTAGTCGGGCTTGTGCTCGGCGGCGTCAAGCGCCCCCCCGGCCAGGTCCAGCAGCGTCTGCATCATCTGATCCAGCTGGGTCTTGTCCTCCCGCATGCCGTCCACCAGTTCACGCCGGATGCGCTCCACGCTGCCGCCGGCATAGTGCTGATTGATGTAGTTGGAGGCCTGTTGCAATTCGGACTGGTTATACTGGCGCTGCGTGTGGATGATGCGATTTTCCACGTTCCGCTCATTAAGGACCACGATGACCAGTACCCGACGCTCGGAAAGCGGCAAAAACTCGATATGGCGCAATACCGCATGATCGGGACGGGGCACCGTGACCAGGCTGACCATGCTGGTCACCTGCGAGAGCAGGTTGCTCATGTCCGAGGCCAGCGCCTCGGGCGGGTGATCCGGGTTCAGCCGCTGCTGCATTTTCAGGATGTCTTTCTCGGTGGGCGGCTGCACCGTAATCAGGCAATCGACAAAAAAACGGAAGCCGCGGGCGGTGGGAATGCGCCCCGCCGAGGTGTGCGGCGAGGTGATCAGGCCCAGTTCTTCCAGGTCTGCCATCACGTTGCGGACGGTTGCCGAACTCAGCGCCAACTGGGAAGATTCCGCAATCAGCCGGGAGCCGACCGGCTGGCCGTCACGAATATAAGACTGGATGAGCGACTTCAGGATACCCTGGGCCCGCTCACTGATATTGGGAATGCGCATCTGTTCTCCCGGAACCCGCTGCCATTTAGAATATGCAGGCCATCATCGCCGATCACAAGCCACCATGCTGATTAATCTGACCATCCGCGACCTCGTACTGGTCGAGCACCTCGAACTCGACTTCGGCACCGGCATGACCGTGCTCAGCGGTGAAACCGGGGCTGGTAAGTCCATACTGCTCAACGCACTGCAACTGGCGCTGGGCGGCCGGGGCCAGGCCGACCTGGTCCGCGCGGGCGCACCGCGCCTCGAAGTGTACGCGAGTTTCGACCTGTCACAGGTGCCGGCCGCGCGTGACTGGCTGCAGGCCGCTGACCTGGCCAGTGACGAGGACTGCATCCTGGGACGCACGGTCAGCCAGGAGGGGCGCAGCAAGGCGACCATCAATCATCGCCCGGTAACCATTGCCAACCTGCGTGAGCTCGGCGACCTGCTGCTCGACATCCATGGCCAGCACGAACATCACGGCCTGCTGCGCCGTTCGGTACATCGCGAGTTGCTGGACGAAAGTGCCGAACTGCAGGGTCGCTGCACGGCGCTGGATGGCATCGCCCGCGACTGGCGCAAGGTCCACGACGAAATCGAGTCCCTGCGCTCCGGCCCGGCCGGACACGGTGCACAGGCGGAACTGCTGCGTTACCAGGTCGAGGAACTGGAACGCCTGCAACTCGGTCCGGATGAGCTGACCACGCTGGAAAACGAGCATCGGCACCTGTCCGGCGCCAGCGAATCCATAGAAGCCTGCGAGTCGGCCGCGCAGATGATCTCCGGCGACGACGCCGGGCCGGCGACGGACCTCGTGCACCAGGCGCTGGCGATCCTGCGCAAGCTGCGCGACACCCATCCGGCACTGCAGAGCGTGCGCGAATGCCTGGAAGGGGCGGCCATCCAGCTGGACGAAGCCGCCCGCGAACTGGATCGTTACCGCGACACCCTGGAAATCAATCCGCAGCGACTGCAACAGGTCGAGGCCCGCCTGGAGGAAATCCAGACCCTCGCCCGCAAACACCATGTACTGCCACGGGAATTACCGGCCCGGCAGGTCGAACTCAGCGCCGAACTGGAAACACTGGTCGGCCGCGATGTCCGCCTCGCAGAACTGGAGCGCCGCTCTGAGGCACTGCAGAAAGAGTGGACCCAGGCCGCTGGCAAACTCAGCGGAGATCGCACAAAAGCCTCAAAATTGCTTGGATCTTCAGTTAGCGAGCGCTTACACACACTGGGCCTGAAGGATGCCGTCTTCAACGCCAAGCTGCTGCCAGTCAGTAGCGAGCACCCGGTACCGGGCGGACTGGAATCGGTGGAGTTTCATGTCTCCATGAACCAGGGCCAGGCCCCGGCTCCGCTGGCGAAAATTGCTTCCGGGGGCGAACTGTCGCGTACCGGGCTGGCCATACGCGTTGTGACCGCAGCCCGCTCGCGCACCCCCACCCTGGTGTTTGATGAGGTCGACAGCGGCATCGGCGGAGCGACTGCTGAAATTGTCGGCCGCCAGCTGCAGGAACTGGCAGCGCATTGCCAGGTGATCTGCATTACCCACCTGCCACAGGTCGCCAGCCTTGCGCATGCGCACATGCAGGTCAGCAAATCATCGGCGGACGGCGTCACGCGGTCGGATATCCGGGTACTGGGCGGGGAAGACCGCCTGGAAGAAATTGCCCGCATGCTGGGCGGCGTCAAGGTCAGCCGGCAGACCCGCAAGCATGCCCGCGAGATGATCGAAAACGCCTGATTGCAGGCAGCGGGTCAGCTCTTACCCTGGCAGTTCCCGCGCACGCACTCGCCGTAGATGTAGTGGCTGTGCGAAGTGATGCGGAACCCGTGATCAGCGGCGACTTTTTCCTGCCGCAGCTCGATTTCCTCATCCAGAAACTCGACCACCTTGCCGCACTTCACGCACACGATGTGATCGTGGTGCTCATCGGTGGACAGTTCAAAAACACTGTGGCCACCTTCAAAGTGGTGCCGCATCACCAGGCCGGCGGACTCGAACTGGGTCAGCACCCGGTACACGGTTGCCAGGCCGACGTCATCGCCCTGCTCCAGCAGGCTCTTGTACACATCCTCTGCACTCATGTGATGCGTGGAATTATTTTCGAGAATACTGAGTATCTTTACGCGCGGCAGCGTGACCTTGAGGCCGGCATCGCGCAGTTCCTGATTTTCATTGGACATGGAGATACCAAAAGAAGTCGCTGCTGGGGATTGCAGCCGCACCCGTGCAGCGTACAATGACGATCGTCAAAACAATAATCCAAGACCCACAGCGATGCAAAAACATCTGCCGCTTCTTATATCAGCACTCATCATTCTGCCGGGGTGTTCCAGTTGGTCCATGCCGCGAATTCCGGGCGTGTACAAGATCGACATCCAACAGGGCAACGTGATCGAACAGGATATGATCGACACGTTGCGCCCAGGCATGACCAAGCGCCAGGTGCGCTTCGTGATGGGCACCCCGCTGATGATCGATCCGTTTGAACCCGATCGCTGGGATTACGTGTATTCGTTCCAGCGCGGTGGCGGACAACGCACCCAGGAACAGGTCGCGCTGTTTTTCGCCGACGACAAGCTGACTCATTTCACCGGCCATTACCGTCCGACCGCGAACCAGCCGGCAGCAGACAGTGATGAAAACGAACGGGAAGTCGATCCCGAAGAGTTGCTGGAAAAAGATCCCGAGAAAGGCGAAGAAGACAGTTCCTTCCAGTTCCTGAAGTTCTAGCCGGACTTCTCTCCCTCTTCTTTCGCGGCCTTGGCCTTGCGGGCCCGATTGGCCCGCGCCTCCTTGGGGTCGATGATCAGAGGCCGGTAAATCTCCACGCGATCACCATGCTGCAGAACATGCTCGGCCGGCTTCGCGATCGCCTTGCTGAAAATGCCCATTTTCGCGTCTTCCAGCTGAATCTGCGGAAAATGCTCCAGAATGCCGGAGTCCTGCACCGCCTGCAGCGCCGTGCATCCGGGCGCAACCCGCACCGGAATGATCCGCTGCTCATCAGGCAGCGCGTACGCCACCTCAACTTCGATGAAATCCGCTTCCTGCCCGCTCATTGTGTGAAGTAGCGGTACATCGTCAGCGCGAATATGAAGAGCACGGCAGCAGGCGACACGAATCGCACCAGGAAGCGCCAGGTGCGATAGATGGTTTTGGACTCGATGGCCAGTTCAGCATGCACATCCGGCTCGCGCATGACCCAGCCGGCAAAGACGGCGATGGCCACACCCCCCAACGGCAGCATGATATTGGCGGTGAGAAAGTCCAGCGCATCAAAGAATGTCAGACCAAATACGTTGAACGACTTCCAGATATTGAAGGAGAACACGGTGCCCAGCCCGACCAGCCAGACTGCAATACCCAGGCCGATCGAGGTCTTCACCCGGCTCATGCCGAAGCGCTCAACCATCCAGGCGACGGCGGGTTCGATCAGCGAGATCGATGAGCTCCATGCCGCAAACGAAACCAGCACAAAAAACAGCACCCCGAAAAAGCTGCCGAAGGGCATATTTCCGAAAGCCAGTGGCAGCGTGACGAACATGAGTCCGGGGCCGGCACCAGCTTCCAGTCCGTTGGCAAAAACCAGCGGAAAGATAGCCAGCCCAGCCACCAGCGCCACCAGCGTATCGAGCAGCGCCACCACGCAGACCGTGGCCCCGATGGATGCATTGCGGGGCATGTAGGCGCCGTAAATCATGATCGCGCCCATGCCCAGGCTGAGCGTGAAGAACGCGTGGCCCATGGCGATGACCAGGCTGTTCGCGTTGAGATTCTCGGTGCGCATGCTGAAAAGAAAGTCAAAACCCTGCATGAACGAGCCGGAATTGACCGCATAACCGATCAGGATCATCAGCAGCACCAGCAATGCCGGCATCAGGATGCGCACCGCTGCCTCTAGGCCACGATTCACGCCCTTGGCAACCACGAACATGGTCATGAACATGAAGACGGTGTGCCAGAACGCCAGCCGGCCCGGACTGGCTGTCAATTCGTTGAACGCGCTGCCGGCGAATTCGGATTTGGCGCCGATAAACGTGCCCTCGCCGACCCGCAGCACGTATTCCAGCGCCCAGCCGGCGATCACACTGTAATAGGAAAGAATCAGGAACCCGGCGACCACACCGATCCAACCCAGCAAGCCCCAGACCCGTGGCGCCCCGGCCTCGCGCGCCAGTTCGATCATGGCATTGACCGGGCTCTGCCGGCCGCGCCGTCCCAGCAGCACTTCGGCCATCATGATGGGAATGCCGACAATCAGGATGCAGAAGAGGTACATCAGCACGAAAGCGCCGCCACCGTTCTCACCGGTGATATAGGGGAATTTCCAGATGTTGCCAAGACCCACGGCCGAGCCGGTGGCAGCAAGAATAAAGGTCAACCGGCTGCCCCAGATTCCATGGATCGACTGGCTTGCTCTGGGCATCTCAGATTCCGCTTGCTGATCAGGAGTTGCCATTCTCAGCGAATTACCGCGGTCGCTCAAGCGTAACCTCACTGTCAGTGCGTATAATGCCGCGATGAGCAAAAAGCCCGACAAATCAACCGGCAACACCATTGCGCTGAACCGCAAGGCACGCCATGACTACCACATCCGTGAACGCTTCGAGGCGGGACTGGTGCTGGAAGGCTGGGAAGTCAAAAGCCTGCGCGCCGGCAAGGTGCAACTGGTAGACAGCTACGTGTTGCTCAAGGGTGGCGAAGCCTTCCTGTTGGGTACCCAGATCACCCCACTGGTCACGGCCAGCACCCACCGGGAGACCGACCCGACCCGCACCCGCAAGCTGCTGCTGCACCAGGAACAACTGGCCACGATACAGAATGCGGTTCAGGCCAAGGGGATGTCCTGCGTGCCGCTGGCACTGTACTGGAAGAAACAACGCGTGAAATGTGAAATTGCGCTGTCCGAAGGTAAGAAAGATTACGACAAGCGGGACGACCTGAAGAAGAAAGACTGGGATCGTCAGAAAGCCCGCATCATGCGGAGTCAGAATCGCTAGGCGAGTCACCCGCTGGCAGGCGCACCGTGAACACGCTGCCCTCACCAGGTGTGGAATCGATGGTCAGTGAACCGCCGTTGCGGCTCAGGATACGCTCCACCGTGGCCAGGCCAAGGCCGTACCCCTGGAATTCAGCCGCTGAGTGCAGCCGCTCCAGTGGCATCCGAATCTGCTCCATGTATTCGGGCTTGATGCCGATCCCGTTGTCGCGCACCGCCACCTCGACGAACTTACCAGACTCCGTGGCAACGACTTCAATCTGCGGCGCTCGCTCGCAGAATTTCAGCGCATTTCCAAGCAGGTTCTGGAAAATCTGCCGCAGGTCGCCTGCATTGCCCCAGACCTTGGGCAGATTGCTCAATGAGACCTGCGCTGATTTTTCCTTGATTTCGAATTCAAGTATTTCCAGCACATCCTGCAGGACCAGGTGCAGGCTGACGATGCCGGCTTCCGTGGGCCTGTCCGCCGCCGCGTAATCGAGCAGGCGATCGACCAGTTCCGTCATGTTTTCGGTCACCCGGTGGATGCCCTGCAGGTGAACACGGCATTTTTCCGGATTGCTTTCCAGTTCACGCTCAAGTCGGCTGGCAAACATGGAAATGCGGCGCACCGGGGCCTTCATGTCGTGCGCGGCCACGGCCGCAAACTCGGACAAGGCCTCGTTACTGGCGCGCAGTGCGTCCTCGGCGACCCGCCGCTGGTGGATCGACTGCAGGGAACCCGACATGCAAATCCCGCCTGTCGAACGGTCATGCTCCGCGACACCCTTCAGGGCAAACCACTGGCAGGTTCCGTCGCCACACAGCAGGCTGCACTCCAGTTCGAACGAAGACTCCTCGCGGTATGCTTGCTCAATCGCGCGCTGCACGGCATCGCGCTCGGGGTGCTGTACCCGGGCGAGGAACCCGTCCATGTCTGCAGGCAGTTCGTCTGCCGTGAGTTTCAGCAGATGCGAAACCTGCCCGGATAGCCACAACTTCTTTTCGGCGGGATCCCATTCCCACAGGCCATCGCGCGAACCCCGCACGGCTCGCTCAAAACGCGCCTCGCGGCTGGCCACCTGGCCCATCAGTTCCAGTTCTCGCTGCGAGCTTTCCAACTCGGCCTCGGATACCGTCAACAGGGCCTGCATGCGCATCATCAGTCGTGCCAGCAGGATGAACATGGGGTTGGCGATTAGCAGGTAGATCAGCAAATCCCGGGCGCCATGACGACCGGCAAAATAGTCCCAGTCCGGCAACAGGCGCAGGAGGGCGATCAGCGAAAAGATGACCCAGAACCCCCAGCAGGCGCGCTCGGCGATACGCCGGGGCAGAAACACCAGGAAGGCGAAGTAAAATATCGCGTAATACCCATACAGGGGCATAAACACTGACAGGCGCTCGTTCAGCGCTGAAGGTCCGAACATCAGGGACGTCTGGCGATACACGAAAAAGGTGCCCAGCACCCCGCAGAGAAAGTAACTGACCGGCATCAGGCGGCGGATATCCTGCACCAGCACCAGTGCAGCAACAGTCAGCAGGCCGGCACAGATAAACCCGATGTAGTGCTCATTGGGCACCAGTCCCGGGTTGCTGGACATCACGCGGGCGCCGGCCAGAAAGTTCAGGATGACCAGCGGCAGAAAATACAGCAAAGCGGTGCGGCGGAACTGCTCTTCCCGCTTAACGGCAAGGGTCGATTCGGAAGTCAAAAACTGCGCTCCTGAACAAGCTAGGCAACTGCCCAAATACCCGACAAACCGCCATTGATATTCTAGCAGCCCCGCTAACAAGCCAATACCTGAAAAACGGGAATTCATAGTAGATAATTTGAGCAATCCAGCATAGCTTGGATCATGGCCAATCAATATGCATTGAACATTTTCCGCTCGCTGCTGACGCTCCTGCTCACTGGCATGGTCGCCGGCGCCGTGGCGGCAGAACCATCCGGCACGCAAGCGTACCCGCCGAATGGTAGTCCGGAGAGCGCCCATGTCCAGATCGGCACCATGGACTCCCACAACGAACTGAACAAGCTCGTCCGCGGCATCATGCAGGAAGCCTACGTCGCGATCGGACGGGTACCCCACTACATCCTGAGCCCACCGCGCCGCTCCCTGATGCTGGCGGGCAACGGACTGCTGGATGCCGAACTGTTCCGGGTGAGTGCCATCGAGAAACTGTATCCGGACCTGGTGCGGGTGGACTTCCCACTGTACCGGGTAGAGGGCATTGCCTACGCCAAAAAGGGCCATCTGCCCATCTATTCCTGTAAAGATCTGAGCAATTACCGGGTCGGCGTCGAGCGCGGCATCGTAATCATGGAAGAATGCGCGGCGGGCGCCCAGCAACTGGTCCATGCGCCGGACCTGGCCTCGCTGGCCCACATGCTCGCCATGAGCCGGGTTGATGTCGTGTTGGTCGAGCGGGTGAACGGACAGATGCAAATCGAGCCCAATGTGCCGGGTGTCACAGCCCTGCCGACACCATTATTTTCCACCCCCCTATACCACTACGTGCATAAGAGCGCCGGCTACCTTGTGCAACCACTGACTGCGGCACTCAGGGATATGGAATCCAGGGGCGCCCTCGCCGCACACCACATGTTCTGGCGCATCCGCCTTGCCACACAACCTGCCCCGGTGCCCCGGTCATCCAACAAGAACTCTTTGGGGCACGCGAACCCGGCTCCGGCACCCACCAACTGACCCATCCAGGCGGCACAAACTGCCGGCCATCCGGAAAACCGTGCACATCTCCAACAGGCTCACGCTCAGAGCCCGCATTGGTGCATAATAGGAACTGAACTTCGTACAGACCGCGACTGAATATCGCGACTGCACAATCACTTACGGGGGCGATTTGGCTTCGACGCCGGTTACGAACCCCAAGGTGCATGCCGAGAGGACAGCCAATCTCGTTAATCCAAAGCTGTAAACCAATAGTTGCCAACGACGACAACTACGCACTAGCGGCCTAAACCCCGTTAGCAGTTCTGAGGAGGGGCCTGTACTTCCAAAAGAACTGTCATATTCACAGGATCGCGTGACGGGTTGTCCGAGCCCAGATCGTTAAGACTTGTTCGAGGACTCGCCCTGAACACCCTGCCCGTTGGGTCGTGAAGGGTTAAATCAATTAACGGACCTAAGCATGTAGAGCCGAGGGCAGAGGACTGACGGACGCGGGTTCAACTCCCGCCGCCTCCACCATTATCCGGCGTCGCGGGAGCTCATCTGCGCCCCCTCCTGAACAGCAGAAACCAAGGGGTAGATCGGACCGAGATCCAACCCCCGGTTTTGTCCAATGGAAAACCGG
>JBFJWR010000056.1:0-11645 GCA_041623535.1 Pseudomonadales bacterium | reverse complement strand
GTGCATGAGGCGTTCAGCGAAAGTTTCGCGATGCGCCAGTTGGTTGAAGTCGGCGATATCTATCCGGTATTCCGGGATCTGTTCGCGCGGAGAGTTTCATGAGTCGCGCGCCTATCTCCACGGGTTCGGACTGGTCGTTTGATCTGATTGAAGAATACGATCGCCAGATCAGTCGCATTGCCCATGAAAAGTTCGGGCTGGATACCTACCCCAACCAGATCGAAGTGATATCTGCTGAACAGATGATGGATGCCTACGCGTCAGTGGGCATGCCGGTGGGCTATAACCACTGGTCCTATGGCAAGCACTTCCTGAGTACCGAGAAACGTTACAAGCGCGGGCAGATGGGCCTGGCCTACGAGATCGTTATCAACTCCAATCCGTGCATTGCCTATCTCATGGAAGAGAACACCATGATGATGCAGGCCCTGGTCATTGCGCATGCCTGTTATGGGCATAATTCGTTTTTCAAGGGAAATTACCTGTTTCGCACCTGGACCGACGCCGAGTCCATTGTCGATTACCTCGTGTTCGCGCGTAATTACGTGCGCCGCTGCGAGGAGCGACACGGCGTGCGCGCGGTGGAGGACGTGCTGGACTCCTGTCATGCCCTGATGAATTACGGCGTCGATCGCTACAAGCGGCCCTATCCGATCTCCCCCGAGGAAGAAGAGCACCGACAAAAGGAACGCGAAGAATACCTGCAGCAGCAGATCAACATGCTCTGGCGCACCATTCCGAAGAGCCAGCAGAACGCCGGCGCTGAAGAGAGTGAGTTTCCCCGCTTTCCACTCGAGCCACAGGAAAACCTGCTGTATTTCGTGGAGAAGAACGCTCCGTTGCTGGAGTCCTGGCAGCGGGAACTGGTGCGTATCGTGCGCAAGATCGCGCAGTACTTTTATCCGCAGCGGCAGACGCAGGTGATGAACGAAGGCTGGGCCTGTTTCTGGCATTACACGCTGATCAACGAGTTGTATGCAGAAGGACTGGTGACAGACGGATTCATGATGGAGTTCCTGCAGTCGCACACCAGCGTGATACAGCAGATGCCCTATGACAGCCCGTACTATGGCGGGATCAATCCGTACACGCTGGGCTTTGCGATGATGCAGGATCTGCGCCGCATCTGTGAGCATCCAACGGAAGAGGACCGGCAATTCCTGCCTGACGTGGCCGGGTCCGACTGGCTGCAGACCATGGACTTTGCGATGCGCAACTACAAGGACGAAAGTTTCGTTCAGCAGTTTCTCTCGCCGAAAGTGATTCGCGATCTGCGACTCTTCTGCATGCTCGATGATGACGAACAGGACGAACTGCAGGTCACCGCGATTCACGACGAAAGCGGGTATCGGTATGTCCGGCAACGCATGTCGGAGCAGTACAATCTGAGTTTTCGTGAACCGAACATCCAGGTGTTCAGTGTTGATGTGCGCGGCGATCGGTCACTGACCCTGCACCACGTGCGCCATAACCGCATGCCCCTGCAGGAACGCGACTCGCGCGAAGTGCTGCTGCATCTGCACCGCCTGTGGGGTTTCGACATACACCTGCATTCGCTGCAGGACGATGAGGTGGTACAGTCTCTGCACTTTCCACAGGTGGAAGAAGACAAGGAAACTGCTTGAAGAAATACCTGGTTGGCGGCGCCGTACGTGATCGCCTGCTGGGCCTGCCCGATTCCGACCAGGATTGGGTGGTGACCGGCGCAACGCCCGAAGACCTGCTGAATCAAGGCTATCGCCAGGTCGGCGCCGATTTCCCGGTGTTCATCGATCCGAAAACCGGATACGAGTATGCGCTCGCCCGTACCGAGCGCAAAAGCGGGCACGGGTACGGCGGCTTTGAAGTTCAATTCGACCCCACCGTGTCGCTGGAAGACGACCTCGCGCGCCGTGACCTGACCATCAACGCAATGGCCGAGGCTGCCGATGGCGAACTGATTGATCCGTACGGCGGTCAGAAAGATCTGCAGGCACGACTTCTGCGCCATGTATCGCCCGCCTTCGTGGAAGATCCCCTGCGGGTGTTGCGGGTGGCGCGCTTTGCCGCCCGCTTTCACGGCCTGGGTTTCCGAATTGCCGAAGAAACGATGGCATTGATGCGGGAACTGGCGGATTCCGGCGAACTTGCGCACCTGGTGCCGGAGCGCGTCTGGCAGGAGACCACGCGGGCCCTGGGCGAGAAAACGCCGGATGTTTTCATAAGCGTGCTGCATGAATGCGGCGCTTTGCGCGTGGTGTTTCCGGAAATTGAAGCGCTGTTCGGCGTGCCGCAACGCGCGGACTATCATCCGGAGGTCGATACCGGTGTGCACCTGCTGTTGTGCCTGCGCCAGGCGGCCGAGATGCGACTTTCTGCGCCGGCCCGGGTAGCCGTGTTGTTGCATGATCTGGGCAAGGGCATCACGCCCGCTCACGTACTGCCCTCGCATCGTGGTCACGAGTCGGCGGGTGTGCCGCTCGTCGAGGGCGTATGCGAGCGGCTGCGGGTGCCGCGCCAGGTGCGGGATCTCGCGGTGCTGGTATGCCGCGAGCACCTGCTGGTGCATACGGTGTTTCAGTTGCGTGACGAGACCGTACTGAAACTGCTCGATCGGGCGGATGCGGTGCGCCGCGCCGAGCGGTTTCACGATTGTCTGTCCGCCTGCGAGGCAGATGCACGGGGTCGTGAGGGTTTAAGCGACCAGCCGTATCCGCAGGCGGCCTATCTGCGCGATGTGGCAAAGGCGGTGGGTGCCGTGCGGCCTGGCACAACCGACGGTCTTTCTGGCGCGCAGATCGGCCAGCAACTACAGGCATTGAAGTTGCAGGCGGTGAAAGAGGTACACGCCCGCTGGAAAGAGGAAGGTATCTGGCATGAGCAATAAGGTGGCGCTGGTAACTGGCGGAGCGCGGCGGATCGGCGCGGCCATCGTGCGTGAATTGCATGCACGGGACTGCGACGTGGTGTTGCACTACCGAGGTAGCGCCGGGGAGGCGGAAGACCTCGCGCAAGAACTGAACGCAATGCGCGCGGACAGTGTATTCGTCGTGCAGGCTGATCTCTTGCAACCGGTCGCGATTGCGCAGCTGGCCGAGCAGTCACTGGCCTGGCGCGGTCGCATTGATGTGCTGGTGAATAGCGCCTCGGCCTTTTACCCGACGCCGCTGGGCTCGGTTGCTGCGGAACAATGGGACGAACTGCTCGGCAGCAACCTGCGCGCGCCGTTTTTCCTGACACAGGCGCTGGCGCCGGGACTAAGCGCGCAGGGCGGGTGCATAGTAAACATCCTGGATATTTTTGCCGCGCGGCCCATGCCGGCCCATCCCGTGTATTCGGCCGCCAAGGCCGGGCTGGCGGGGCTGACCCGTTCCCTGGCGCTGGAACTGGCGCCGCAAGTACGGGTAAATGGCGTGGCTCCCGGTGCGATTCTGTGGCCGGAGCGTGATCTGGACAGTGCCGAGGTGCAGTCCATCCTGAGCCGAGTGCCGCTGGCCCGTATCGGTGAACCCGGCGATATCGCGAGTGCTGTTGCTTACCTGGCGCTGGACGCGCCGTACATCACCGGCCAGATTCTGGCGGTTGATGGTGGGCGCAGTCTGAACATGTAATCCCATGAAAAAAGCCGGCCACCAGGGCCGGCTTTTTTCTGCCTTCGAAGTCGGTGC
This sequence comes from Pseudomonadales bacterium, assembly GCA_041623535.1. Classification (GTDB taxonomy): domain Bacteria; phylum Pseudomonadota; class Gammaproteobacteria; order Pseudomonadales; family JBFGWM01; genus JBFJWR01. Next base: position 7,998 of record JBFJWR010000056.1, on the reverse strand, counting down.
GATTAACGTACCGGCAGATGCAACTGGGCATTGCCAATGACGATGCCGCCCGGCGTACGGCTGCCATGGCCAATGAACTGCGGGTGTATGGCCGAGATCACCAGGTAGAGTTTTTCCCCTGCTGCCAGCGTTGCAGCCACGCCAGCCAGTTCGATGCTGAACTCGTGACCGGTATCCGTGGGCAGGTTGCCGCCCGCCGTCGGTGCCAGGAATCGAGCGGGCATCACATTGTTGTGTATCACCACCGCGTTTTCCGGAGAGCTGCCTTTGGCCAGACCCACGAACATCCGTGCATCCACTGCGGCCGCGTAGGCGGTGCCTTCCAGTCGGGATACACCGGAGATGCGCAGGCCTTCCGTGCCGGCAATCTCGGTGTAGATCGGAGCCCCCAGTCCGGCTGTTGTGCCCACACCTGCGCCAGCCATGGGGATTTCTACAGTTTCAACAGAGAAAGGCCGGGTCGGTTCGAGGCTGTCGGAAACGATGCAGTTATTGGTGTCATCGGCAACGTAGTAGGGCTGACGGGCACCCACTTCACGCCGTGGATTCTCGCCATCCATGACCGCCTGGAAAAATGCGATAGTCAATTGCGTGAAATCCTGTCCGCCGGTGATTTGCGCTGAGCAGGGGTCGCCATTGGGGTTGGTCGCGCGCGGGAAAGCAGCCTGGGTGAGATCCAGGTGGCCGCCGTTATAGCCAATGAAAAGGCTGCGATTAAATGCTTTGGGCGTGAGCATGCGCGAGAAGTTCTGGTAACCCTGGTTCATGTTGAACAGCACGTCGTTCGAACCCTGCCGCATGAGGGTCGGGATGTTAACCTTTCCGTCCAGGTCATAGCCGATGGGTCCGTGACGCGTGAACTCTTCCACCGCGTTGGTGAATCCCGGCACTGTGCCGTCGTTCAGTTGGCCCGTCGACATGATGTAGGCATATGACTCGTGCACATAGTCGGGCAGGGTCTGTGGTCCCTGTGCAGATTTGACGCCGTAGAGTCCGCTCAAATAAACAGTACGTGTCACGCCGTTGGGGGCGAGTGCATCGATCAGGTTGTACCAGGTGATTTGCGGGGCGATGGCATCAAACCGCGTTTTGTTCTTGCCCTTGTAGTCGCGGGTTTTCATTTCCTGCAGCAGCCCTGCCCACTGGTAGGCGCCGCCATAGCTGCCACCAATGGCGAACAGGACCGGGTCATTCTCGGTTACCGCGTCGCTCTGTTTATTCTTCAGCGACCAGGGTTGAGCCGCCACGTAATCAATGACAGCGATGACATCTTCACCCTCATACTCAGGTGCTTCGATATTCGCCTGTCCGCCACTGGTGCCATGACCACGCTGGCTGATTGAAACGACCGCGAAGTTGTTATCAAGGTAGGCCTGGAAGTCACCGGGGTTGTCCGATTTTCTGCCACTCCAGCCATGTGAATGGAGGACAACCGGGAACTGTTCCGTGCTTGATGCGCCAGCGCTGCCGGGCAGGTGGACGGTGATCTCTATGTTGGTTGGTTCGGCGGATTTCTCACTCATGACAGAGTGGTCAAATGAAGCTGCGTGGGCAAATGGTGTTGCGCCAATCAGTGCGGCCGCCAGTATGGTGCGCGTGGTTCGAATACTCATCTTCTCTCCCGGGTGAAATCTTGTATATCGTGGTCTGGATAAAGTTGTTGTATGTCCCACTATAGGCGCGTGGAAACCGGGTGGCAGGGCAATTTTGCAGGATGCCCAAAGGTACCAGGGCATCCGGTGGCGCCGTCCAGAGGCGATGAAGATAAGCCGCAAGGCGGCAGCCTCAGCCTGGGGGAAAACGCTTGGCGCCGGTGATTCCGGAAAGGTCCTGCCCCTGCCAGCGAAACGGAACCGCTTCCAGGCCGGCGTGGCCGAGTGTTTTGCAAAGGTTTTTAACCTTTTGATTTAATAATGGAATATTCAGTTCCGGGGCGATTTCTGCCAGTGGAACGAGGACGAAAGGTTGTTGGGTTGTCTCGGGTCGGGGCAGGCAGATGCCGTCGTGATCGCCGTGCCGTTGGCCGAGCATCAACAGGTCGATATCCAGGGTCCGGTCGCTGAACCTGGGCTGGGAGCGATCGCGCCCGAAGCGATTCTCAATATCCCGGAGCACCTCGCTGATCGCCCCGACTTCCAGTGCCGTCTCAATGCCCACCGCCAGATTAAAGAAGGGGTCGCCTGCGAACCCCACCGCAGCGCTTTCGTACACGGAGGAGGCAGTCAGGGCGCCGAATTTATCCAACAGCGCGTCCAGTCCCGCGCATAGGTTCCGGTGCCGGTCGACATTGCTGCCCAGGCTGAGCCAGGCCCATTCAGGCATCCGTAGTCTCCTGCGTGCGTTCGATGATGACGCCCACATCGCTGGCGCCGCGCAGGGCGCCCGGTTTGCTGACCCGCAGGCGTAACCAGCCGACGCCGAATTCCTGCAATACGATCCCGGCTATCCGTTCGGCAAGGGTTTCCACCAGGCCGAAATGGCTGTCGGCAACGAAGGCAATGATCCGTTTGCCGATTGCCTTGTAGTCGACGGCGTCATCGATGCGGTCGGTTTGCGCGGCCCGCCGCACGTCCGTTTTCATTTCCAGGTCAATGCTGACCACCTGCCGAATTTCGCGTTCCCAGTCGAAGATGCCAATGATGGTCTCGACTTCCAGGTTGCGTATGTAAACGATATCCATGCTCTGCGTATCCCTGCTCAGGTCTCGCCGCATTGTAAGCAGCAGTAGGTCAAAGTGCTTCTCCCAGGGGCCAGCGGGGGCGCACCCGTACCGAATAGTCGCCCGGCTCCGCATCCGCCAGGTGCCGGAAGCCGGTGTAGGCAATCATGGCGCCGTTGTCGGTGCAGAACTCGATGCGCGGGTAACGGGCGCAGGCGCCCAGCCTGGCGCAGGCCTGATCCAGGTGTTCCCGCAGGCGCTGATTGGCACCGACGCCACCGGCCACCACCAGGGTTTTCAGGCCGCTTTCCTTCAGCGCGCGGCGGCACTTGATGGCCAGTGTGTCGGCCACCGCCTCCTCGAAGGCGCGCGCCACATCCGCGCAGGCCTGATCATCCCACTGACCCTGCTCACGCAGCGCGAGTACGGTGTTCAGCGTGAAGGTCTTGAGGCCGCTGAAGCTGAAATCCAGCCCCGGCCTGTCAGTCATGGGGCGGGGGAAATGAAACCGTGTCGGATCACCATTGCGGGCCACTTCGGCGATTCGTGGCCCGCCGGGATAGCCGAGTTCCAGCAGCTTGGCGGTCTTGTCAAAGGCCTCGCCAGCCGCATCATCCAGGCTTTCGCCGAGCAACTGGTACTGGCCCAGCCCGTCCACCCGGTAGAGCTGGGTGTGCCCACCGGAAACCAGCAGGGCGATGAACGGCCACTCGGGCGGGTCTTCCTCCAGCAGGGGGGCCAGCAGGTGGCCTTCCATGTGGTGTACCGGGATGCCCGGCACGCCCCAGGCGTAGGCCAGCGAGCGGGCGAAACTCGCCCCCACCAGCAGGGCGCCGATCAGGCCGGGGCCGGCGGTCCAGGCCACGGCGGTGATCTGCTCGCGGCTGATCCCGGCCGTCTGCAATACCTCGCGAACCAGCAGAATCAGCTTGCGCACATGGTCGCGGGAAGCCAGTTCCGGCACCACGCCGCCATGGTTGGCATGCATTGCAGCCTGCGAGTAGAGGCAGTGCGCCAGCAGGCCGGAATCGCCATACAGGGCCACACCGGTCTCGTCGCAGGAGGTTTCTATACCCAGAACGATCATCTGGCTGGTCCGTAACCCGGGGGAGGGCATTCTCGGCGCAGGCCGGGTGGAGTGCAAATCCTTTGCAAAGCGCTCCCCAACTGATTAGAATTCCGGCTCTTTTTGCCGCAGGTCAGGCCTGTGGCTGTATACAGGAACCATCACAGGGGATCTCATGCCGTCGATCAAGGTCAAGGAAAACGAACCGTTTGACGTAGCGCTGCGTCGCTTCAAGCGTTCGTGCGAAAAGGCCGGGGTGCTTTCCGAAGTACGCCGCCGCGAGTTCTACGAAAAGCCGACCACCGTGCGCAAGCGCAAAATGGCCGCAGCCGTAAAACGTCACCAGAAGAAAGTATTGCGCGAAGTTCGTCGTCGCGAACGCCTGTACTGATCGACAGTATCCTTCCCCTTGAGTAGTTCTCCGCTCAAAGAGCGCATCAGCTCCGCCGTCAAGGATGCCATGCGCGCCAAGGACAACGCGCGGCGAGATGCGCTGCGCCTGGTGATGTCCGAACTGAAGAACGTGGAGGTAAACGAGCGCATCGAACTCGATGACGCCCGCGTACTGACCGTTCTGACGCGCATGCTCAAGCAGCGCCGCGATTCTCTGCAGCAGTTTCAGGATGCCGGTCGCGATGACCTGGCGGCCAAGGAACAGTTTGAGATTGGCGTGCTGGACGAATTCATGCCGGCGCAGATGTCCGAGTCCGAAGTGGATGCGGTCATCGAAGAGGGCATTGCCGCGACCGGCGCGAGTGGCCCCAGGGAAATGGGCCAGTTGATGGGCTGGCTCAAGCCCAGGCTGGCCGGTCAGGCCGACATGGGCATGGTCAGCAAGCGGGTGAAAGCGCGCCTGTCCTGAGCCACCCCTGTGCTAGGCTAACGCCAGTTTGGTCCGTCCCTCTCCTCCCACGGGCACCCGGTGATACCACAAAGCTTCATAGACGAAATGCTTGCACGAGCGGATCTCGCCCAGTTAGTGGGCGAACGGGTCCAGTTGCGTCGCAAGGGGCGTGATTTCTGGGGCTGCTGCCCCTTCCATGACGAAAAAACCCCCTCCTTCAAAGTGGATGCCAACGAGCACTACTTCAAATGCTTTGGCTGTGGCGCGGCGGGCAATGCGCTTGGTTTCCTCATGGAAAACGACCGCCTGAGTTTCCCGGAGGCCGTTGAAGCGCTGGCCGCTTACCTGGGCATGGAAGTGCCGCGGGAAGGGGGCGACGATCCTGCCGCCAGTCAGCACCTGCATAACCTGCGCCGGGTCATGGAGCAAAGTGCAGAGTGGTTTCGCGCCCAGTTGCAGGTGCCCGGCAATCCAGCCATCGCCTACCTGAAAAAACGCGGCGTCGATCAGCAGACGGCCGAGAAGTTCGGGCTGGGCTTCGTGCCAGAGGGCTGGGATGGGCTGTACCGGCAAGTGGGTGGCACGGCCGAGAAGGACAAACTCCTTGCCGAGGCCGGCATGCTGGTGCGCAAGGAGGATGGCGGCGGCTACGACCGCTTCCGCGGCCGCCTGATGTTTCCGATCCGTGATCATCGCGGCCGCACGATCGCCTTTGGTGGCCGGGTGCTGGGCGACGGTGAGCCCAAGTACCTGAATTCTCCTGAGAGTCCGCTGTTCCACAAGAGCGAGGAACTGTACGGGCTGTACGAGGCACGCGAGGCCGACCGGCGCCTGGAACGCCTGCTGGTCGTCGAAGGCTACATGGACGTGATTGCGCTGGCCCAGAACGGCATTCCCTGGGCGATTGCCACGCTGGGCACCGCGCTGACCGATCAGCATCTGCGCAAACTGTTCCGCATCGTTCCGGAAGTGGTGTTCTGTTTTGATGGCGACAATGCCGGGCGGGCGGCGGCGCGCAAGGCGCTGGAAGCCTCGGCCAGCCTGCTGAAGGAAGGCCTGCAGGCGCGTTTCCTGATCCTGCCACCCGGTGAGGACCCTGATTCGATGGTCCGCGCCGAGGGCACAGAGAAGTTCGCCGAACGGGTCAAGGCGGCGTATTCGTTTTCAGCATTTGTCTTTGAGGATGCCCGCCAGGGCAACGACACCGATGCCCTCGAAGGGCGTGCCCGTTATGCTTCGCGAGTTCGTGAACTGGCCAACAAGGTGCCGGATGAGATGCTCTCGTTGCTCATTCTGCGCAAGTTGGAAGAAGAGACCGGCCTGACCGATCGGCTCGTGCCAGCGGCCCGGGCGCAGTCGCAACCAGGGCGCGCACGGGATTTCGCGCCGCCCGAAAAGTTGCCGCCGTCGCGTTCGGCCCGCAATGCCCGAACCAGTCATGCCCTGATGGCGGTCCGTTGCCTGTTACGCATGCCGGCACTCGCGGCAAAGTGGACCGACCCGGTGAACCTGGACATGCAGGATGACAATCAGCAACTGTTGGGCTATTTGCTTGAGTGGCTGGGCGAGGATGCCAGCCGGCCGCATGCCTGGTTGGTGGGCCGCGCTGCGGGCGTCTCCAGTCGCATGCAGGCACTGCTGATCGAGCAACTGGAGCAGGATTTACTGCTGCAGCCAGGCGCGCTGGATGCCGAGTTCCGGGGGATCATGCGTAAGCTGTCCGCCGAAAGCGGAGATCAGGTGAGAAAAAATCGCCTGCGGGAATTGCAGTCCAGGTCGCGTGAGCGGCCCCTGTCTGCCGAGGAAATGAATGAATTACAGGAACTTATACGCCTGCGCCAGAGTCCTACTGCTGACGCTGACTGAACAAATAAACTGCAATTAATTTTGGCGACAGGCCAGCGAATCGGTATAATCGCGCGTTTCCCCAAGCCCACCTGCTGGGTACAAATTGATCAAGCGAGTTTTTTTGCATGAGTTCGACCGGTAAGGCCCATCAACAGAAGTCCCGTCTGAAGCTGCTGATTGCCCAAGGCAAGGAGCAAGGCTACCTGACGTACGGCGAGGTCAATGACCACCTGCCGGAGGATATCTCTGATCCGGATCAGGTGGAAGACATTATCCGCATGATCAACGACATGGGAATTGCTGTCTATGAAACAGCGCCCAATCCCGACGAACTGCTCCTCAACGAATCCAGCACCGATGAAGATGCTGTCGAAGAAGCTGCGGCCGCGCTGGCTGCCGTCGAGCAGGAAGCCGGTCGCACCACCGACCCGGTGCGCATGTACATGCGCGAAATGGGCACGGTGGAACTGCTGACCCGCGAAGGCGAAATCGTGATTGCCAAGCGCATCGAGGAAGGCATTCGCGAAGTCATGCACGCGCTGACCTATTTCCCCGGATCCGTGGAAATCATCCTGGCAGCCTACGAGGCCTCGCAGGACGAAGTCGGCAAGTTGTCTGATGTCATCAGTGGTTACCTGGATCCGGTCGAGTACGCAGATATCCGTGCCGGTACGGTGAACGCCGGTAACAATGACGACAAGGATAAGGACAAGGACAAAGACAAGGACGACGACGAGGTTGTGGATACCGGGCCGGATCCGGTCGAAGCGGCTGCGCGCTTTGGTGCCGCAGGCAAGGCGTATGAGAAAGCGCAGCGCACCATCAAGCGCAAGACGCGCGATAGTGAGGAAGCTGAGCGCGATCTGACCGCGGCTGCTGACGCATTCATGTCCTTCAAGCTGACCCCCCGCCATTTTGATCACCTGGTGCAACGCGTGCGCATGACCATGGTCATGGTGCGTGCGCAGGAACGGGTGATTTTGCGCCTGTGCCGCGAGGCCGGTATGCCGCGTGCGTTCTTCATCAGCAACTTCCCCAGCAATGAAACCAATATGCGCTGGGTGAGTAACGTGATGCGTGGCAAGCAGGCGTTCGCCAAGAACATGGGCGAGGTGAAGGACGACATCCTGCGGGCACAGGGACGTCTTGCCCAGATCGAGGAAGAAGTCGGCATCACGATCCAGCAGATCAAGGACATCAACCGCCGCATGTCGATTGGCGAAGCCAAGGCGCGACGGGCGAAAAAGGAAATGGTCGAGGCCAACCTGCGGCTGGTGATTTCCATCGCCAAGAAATACACCAACCGTGGCCTGCAGTTCCTGGACCTGATCCAGGAAGGCAACATCGGCCTGATGCGAGCCGTCGACAAGTTCGAGTGGCGCAAAGGATTCAAGTTCTCCACCTACGCCACGTGGTGGATTCGACAGGCGATCAGCCGAGCCTTACAGGAGAAGGGCCGGACCATCCGGCTGCCGCCACGGGTGCACGATGCTGCGTTGAAGGTGAGGTCGGTCGCCGCCCAGCTTCAAGCGGAGAAGGGTCGGCGCCCAACCGTTCACGAGCTTGTCGAGCGCACCGGCC
>JBFJWR010000055.1:0-11910 GCA_041623535.1 Pseudomonadales bacterium | reverse complement strand
GGAATTCGGTGAGGGCGCTTCCACTGCAGCATCGCGTGAACCCGGTTCTTCGGTACTCCCCGACATCAGAAAGCTGCGATTCGAGCGGGTTCACCTGGGATTTCAAAGCCACGGCAACGGCGAGCGACAGGTGCTGTTTGTGCGCGCGCTTGAAGTGAGCATGGCCCCGGCCGGCGGTGCCCTGGAGTTCTCTATTGAAGGGGGATTCAATGGCACGGTTATTTCCATGGATGGCGAACTTGGTTCGCTACGTTCATTGCTGGATGGGGAATTCTCCACACTGCGCGTGTCGCGCGGGGGCAATACGTTGTCCGGAAAAGTGAAGTTGCAGCTGGCCGCTGAACGCCCGTCATTGCAGGCTGACCTGGCGTTCGCCACGTTGGATACCCGGGCCGTGGCAATGGAATCAATCGGCAAAGTCGATGCAGTCTCGACAAAAGGTCAGCGCATGTTTCCGAGTGCGGCGCCGAACCTGGAAGGCTTGCGGGGCTTTGATTTCCAGGTCGCCGTGAAAGGAAAGCATTTGCTGGCGACCAACCTGTCGTTGAAAAACATCGACGTGCTCGCGAAACTGGAGCATGGAAAACTGGAAGTGAGTCCGCTACAAGCAGAACTGGGAGCAGGACAACTGAAGGGGCGCCTGGAAGCGGACTTCTCCCGTAGCGTCATGGATACGCGTGTTGTCCTGCATGGCGCGGATCTCAACCTTGGAAAGATGCTGGAGGAAAGTGGAGACTCCAATCAGTTGAGTGGGGTCCCCATACAACTCACCCTGGACGTCCGGGGTCGCGGACGTTCGGTTGCTGCGATGGCAGCAGATTTGTCGGGAACGCTGCTGCTCGATGCAGGCCCTGGAACGATTCATAATCAGCAACTGGACCTCGCCGGTGGCGATCTGCTCCTGCAGCTCTTTGCAGCCCTGAATCCTCATGCCCGATCAGATCCGCGCACAAGCTTGCGCTGTGCGGTTGCCAATCTGCGGTTCGATCAGGGAATCGCCCGCTTCGACCGGATGGTGGCGATCGAGACTGACAAGATGAACGTGATCAGTTCCGGCGAAATCAATCTGCGCGATGAAACCGTGGATATCGGCCTGGCGCCCCGGCCGCGCAAGGATGCTGCGGGTATTGGTGTTGGTGCCGGCGATCTCGTCAGCGTCGCCCGCGTCGTCGGGCCGCTGCGCCAGCCCGAACTCGGACTGGATGCGGCCGGAACCGCAAAGGCGGGCCTGAAAGTATATGGCGCGTTGGCCACTGGCGGTGTCTCGCTGCTGATCGGCAGCCTGGTGGAAAAGCACCTGGCCGATCCCGATCCCTGCGCAACCGCACGCGCCGGCCCGGTACAGGAAGAGAAGCCATCCACCATGGACAGGATCAAATCCGGCTTCCGGAAGTTGCTGGATTTTTAAGGGCCCGGTTGAACTGTGGAGGCGTGATAGCCCGTGGTCTAGACTTTCCTGACTTCCCTGCTGGCCGTCAGCGTCATAACCCCCGGGTACTGCAATGAAAAAGAAACTCGAATCGTATCTGCACGGCGTCTCCATGCGCGGCCTCAAGGTCGGCGCCAAGGTCATGCCCCTGCGCTGGCCCAAGGTTTTTGAGGGCGAAGAACCAGCGCTGGAGATGTGCCGCTACATCATCCGCAAGGGACGCAAACGCATCCTGTTTGTCACCAGCAAAACGCCGGTGCGTACCGGGCTGGTGCAGCCGCTGATCGATGAGCTCGAGAAGGGCGGCGCCAAGGTCTTCGTGCACGACAAGATCAAGCCCGATCCGACCATTGCCCAGATAGAAGAAGCCGTGGACATACTCTTCGACAAGAAGTGCGATTCGATCATCGTCCTCGGCGGTGGCTCCTGCATCGATGCGGCGAAAGTGATTGCCGCACGGGGCCGGAACCCGAAAAAGTCGATCGCCAAGATGACCGGATTGTTCCGTGTCACGCGTGGCATGTTGCCGCTGTATGCCGTGCCGACCACGGCGGGCACCGGCTCGGAGGTGAGCGTCGGCGCCGTGGTGACCGACCCGGACAGGCAGCGCAAGTTGCCCATCATGGACCCGCGCCTGATGCCGCATGGTGCAGCGCTCGACGGTTCGCTGATGCTTGGCGTGCCGGTGGACACCACGGCTGCCACCGGCATGGATGCGCTCACCCATGCGGTAGAAGCTTTCGTATCGAAGAACGCGCTCAAGCGTACCGACCGCTTTGCGATCGAAGCGACGCAACTGATCCTGGCGAACCTGGAAGACGCCGTAGCGGATGGACAGAACCTGAAGGCGCGACAGAACATGGCACGCGCGTCGTACCTCGCAGGCAAGGCGTTCACCCAGGTCGGAGTCGGTTACGTGCATGCGATTGCGCATAACTTCGGTGCGCTGTATCACGTCCCGCATGGCCGGGCGAACGCCATCGTCATGCCCTATGTGCTGGAATACTCGCTGCCGAAATGCGCCGGGCGACTGGCAAAGCTGGCACGGGCCTGTGGCATTGGCGATCCCGGCGCTGGCAAGGAAGAACTGGCGCGTGCCTTCATCGCGCGCATTCGCGAACTGAATGCGAAGTTCAACATTCCCGAGAAGCTGGATGACCTGAAGTCCAAGGATATTCCGCGTATCGCCACGGCCGCGCGCGAGGAGGCCCGGTTTACTTATGCAGTGCCGCGCTACATGGACCAGGCTGCCTGCGAGAAAGTGGTTTCGAAGATGCTGGCCGCCTGATCGCGACAGTTTTTTCGCTTAAGGCCCTTTGAATGTCGACATTCCAAAGTCGCCGAAGGGTTCGTCGCGTTCCTGCACCGCTTTTTTGAAGCCCTTTTCCATCGCTGACTGCTGGAACGCATGGCCTTCCGCCGTGTGCCGGGTGATACCGTCGAAGTAGGTGCCGAGCAATTGCGTGGTGTGCAGGCCCTGGGCCATGACGGACTGGTTGAGCAGTTGTTTCATCATGACCAGTTGATTGATCGGCATGCGGGCAATGCGGCCCAGGAGGTTTTCGCAGTGCGCATCCAGTTTTTCGGCCGGAGCCGATTCGATCGCCAGTCCCCACTCCACGGCCTCGCGCCCATTCAGGCAGTCGCCGGTAAACAACAGCCGTTTGGCTTTCTCTATGCCCACGCGATAAAACCACATCGAGGTTGTGGGTGAACCCCAGACGCGCGCCGGGGGGTAGCCGATCTTGGCATCGTCGGCGATTACCAGCAGGTCGGAACACAGGGCCATGTCGGTGCCGCCCGCCACGCAGAAACCATGCACCTTGCAGACCACTGGCTTCTCGGAGTGAAACAGGCTCATGAAGCCCTGCACGTTGCGGCTCATCATGGCGTAGTCGATGGTCGGGTCCCAGGCCTGGTTCGGCAGGTGATTGCGTACCTGCACCTGCGGATCCAGGGGCGATCCCTCGGGGCGCGACGGGTCCGCTTCACCGATCTGCATCTTCTCGGCAGAATCGACCAGGTCATAGCCGCCACAAAAACCACTGCCGTTACCGGCCAGGGCAATGACGTGTACGGCCGGATCCAGGTTGGCGCGTTCCACGCAGCCTGCCAGTTCGCGCGGCATGTCCATGGTGATCCCATTGCCGCGCGCCGGCCGGTTCAGGGTGATACGCGCGATCCGATCATCGCGTTCATAAGTCATGGTCTTGAGCGTATCCATCAGGGTGCCTTCTGCTGGTTATTGAATTCGCCATGACGACCGGTGCCCGACGCGAAGCGCGTCGCGCCTTCCACGGTCTCGCCGGACTGCAGGGTTTGCAGGCCGTGGCGAAACTCGTTGAGGATGGCCTCGTCCTCGTTCATTCCCCATTGCTCATAGGCGCTTCTGCGATCACCGCGCATGCAGGTCTGCGGGAAGTTGGCGATCTGCCTGGCCAGTGCCTCGGCTTCTGCCAGTGCCTGTCCGGCCGGTACCACGCGGTTGGCCAGGTGCATGGCTTTTGCTTCCCTGGCATCCACCGGCCGGCCGGTCAGGATCAGGTCCAGTGCGTTGCTCATGCCGATCAGGCGCGGCAGGCGTACGGTTCCGCCGTCAATCAACGGCACGCCAAAACGGCGGCAGAAGACGCCGAAGATTGCGGTCTCGTCTGCCACGCGCAGATCGCACCAGGCAGCCAGTTCGATGCCGCCGGCCACGCAGTAGCCACTGACCGCCGCGATGACCGGCTTGGACAACTGCATGCGGGTAGGACCCATGGGGCCGCCGTTGTTTTCCTCCACGTGGCGCATCTTTTCCGGGTCACCGGCCGCCACCGCCTTGAGGTCGGCGCCGGCGCAGAAATGCCCGCCGGCGCCGGTCAGGATGGCGACCCTGCAATCGTCGTCTGCTTCGAACTTCTGAAACGCCGCGTAGAGAGCCATGGTGGTGCGGCCATCCACGCAGTTCCGCACGGCGGGGCGGTTGATCGTGACGACAAAAACCGGGCCGCGTTGCTCGGTCAGTACAGTGGGTTCAGCTTCTGACATGGGTTTCCTGTGGGTAGCCTGGTATGGGGTTTGGGTATAAAGAAGTCGCGCTTGCGGCGCTTCAGATATTACATAACAATACATAAATATAATTCAGAGTACAGTAAATGAAGCCGACGGCGAAAAAACTGATACTCGGATTGCTGCTCGCGGCCGAAGGGCATCCGCTCAGCGTGCGCGAAGCCATCCTGGCTTGCCGCCTGTTCAACATTACCGAAAACAATGTCCGGGTCACGCTGGTTCGCCTCTCGGCGGAGCGCCTGATCGAGTCGCGTGGTCGCGGTGCCTACGGCCTGGGGCCGGCAGCGCAAACCACCGCCAGCGAAGTCGCACACTGGCACCATGCCGAGCAACGCCTGCGTTCGTGGAGCGGTGAATACATCTGTGTACACAGCGGGGCATTGGGTCGCAGTGATCGCGCTGCGCTGCGGCAGCGCGAGCGGGCGCTGGAAATGCTCGGCTTGCGCGAACTCGATCGCGGTTTGCACGTACGTCCGGATAACCTATCCGGCGGGGTGGATGCCCTGCGATTACGACTGTACTCACTCGGCCTGGAGCCAGGCGCCGCAGTCTTTATCGCTTCCGGATTTGACGCAGCCAGGGTCAGCCGGATCGCCCAGCTGTGGGATAGCGAAGCACTGAACCAGCGCTATCGTCAGCGGGGTCGGAAACTGGAAGCCTGGCTGGAACTGTATGCCGACCTGGAGCCAGACGTGGCGGCGCGCGAGTCCTACCTGCTGGGACAGGAGGCGATTCGCACCGTGGTGTTTGACCCCTGGTTGCCGGAACCCCTGGTGGATGCGGCGGCCCGCCACGCCTACGTGGAGATGGTGCGGCGCTTCGACAGTGCCGGGAAGGCCATCTGGCGCAGCCTGGGCGTTGTGAAAGGTGCCATGCCCACCATGGCAGCGGTGCCTTCGTTGCCCACGCATACGCTGCAATAGCTGCCGGCAGGGATTCCGGCTTGTCCTGATGAATATTACTGTAATGGATGCAAAGCGTTCATGAATGTATTATTTTGAAGTATCACAGGAATGGCTCGTGTCCCGCTCTGTTCCGGGAACCTGCAGGCAGTCGCCATCCTGATTCGCGCGTGAAACCGAGGCCAAATCATGTCACTACACACTGATCCGCAGCCCTCTGCCCTGATAGGTGAAACCCACGAGGTGCAGAACGTCGCAACCGATCTCGTTGATTACAACCTTTTCACCAGCGATACGCCGCTGGTCGAGGGAGTGTTGCGCGAGGGCGGCGCGTGGGGTGTGAACGCAATCAGCGACTTCGGTGCGCAATTGGGTCGGGCCGAGTATCTCGAACTGGGTCATCTGGCCAACCGTTATCCGCCGGAACTGGATACCCACGACCGCTTTGGCCGGCGGCTGGACGTAGTGCGCTACCACGATGCTTATCACCGCCTGGTGCAGACCTCGCTGGAGAACGGACTGCATTCCACGCCATGGACTGACCCCAGGCCAGGGTCTCATGTCGTGCGAGCGGCACGCGGGTTTATGCATGCCCAGGTCGAAGCCGGGCACGGTTGCCCGGTCACCATGACGTTCGCATCAGTGCCCAGCATTCGTCTGCAGCCTGAGGTTGCTGCCATGTTCGAGGCCAAGGTGCTGAACAATGCCTATGACCCGCGCAATGTCCCGATTGAGCAGAAGCAGGCGATTACGGTTGGCATGGGCATGACGGAAAAGCAGGGTGGCTCGGATGTGCGCGCCAACAGCACCACGGCCAGCCCGGTCGGAGTTGCGGGCCCCGGGCAACTGTATGCATTGGTCGGTCACAAGTGGTTCCTGTCAGCGCCGATGTGTGACCTGTTCCTGATCCTGGCGAATACCCAGACCGGAGTGTCCTGTTTCGCCGTTCCCCGCTGGTTGCCCGACGGCACCAAGAACCCGCTGCAGATCATCCGCCTCAAAGACAAGATGGGAAACCGCTCCAATGCCTCGAGCGAGGTGGAATTCCGTGGCGCACAGGGCTGGCTGGTGGGAGAGGAAGGACGCGGCGTGGCGACCATTATCGAGATGGTCAGCCTGACACGCTTCGATTGCATGGGCGCCTCGGCAGCACTGATGCGCGCAGGCCTCGCCAACGCCATCCATCACTGCACGCATCGCGCGGCGTTTGGCGCCCGCCTGATTGATCAGCCGTTGATGCAGAACGTGCTGGCCGATCTGGCGCTGGAGTATGAAGGAGCCATGGCATTTTCGATGCGCATGGCGCGATCCCTGGACGAGCGTGAAACAAATGCGCACGAAGCCGACCTGGCGCGCCTGGCGACGGCCGTTGGCAAGTACTGGGTCTGCAAGCGTGCGCCAAATCACACTTACGAGGTGATGGAGTGCATCGGCGGCAGCGGGGTGATGGAGAACTCCATCTACCCACGCCTGTACCGCGAGGCGGTGATCAATCCCATCTGGGAGGGTAGTGGCAACGTGCAGTGCCTGGACGTGCTGCGTGCCATCGGCAAGAACCCGTCCGTGGTGCAGAGTTTTCTCGCGGAAATCGAATTGGCCCGGAGCGGCAACCAGCACCTCGACAGTTACGTCATAAGCCTGCGGAAACAACTGTCCGCGCTGAATCCCGCGAACCTGGCAACCGTGGAGTTCCAGGCCCGTGAACTGGTCGACCGGATGGCGCTGGCTTTCCAGGCGTCGTTGCTGGTACGCAACGCGCCGAACGCGGTGAGCGAGGCATTCTGCTCGTCACGACTGATGGCGCGCGGTTGCCACCATTACGGAGCGTTGCCGCAAGGTGCCGATACAAATTTCATCGTTGAGCGCGCCGACCCCGCCGTGGCGTGCTCGATGCCCAGCGCGGAGATTTCCGCCGCTTAGGTACGGATCATAGGTATACGCCTGGCACCGGCAAACCAGTTGGGCCGGCAATACAGCCCGCTGGTCGGCTGATTGCCTACGGATTCTCGGCGTATTCTTCCCACGTGCCGTCTGCATTTTTCTGGTAGCGGTGACGCGCGCGCAGACGACGCCAGCCGGTCTGCCAGAACTCGAACCGGTCGGGATGGATTTCCAGCGCTTTCCAGTTATCCGGCCGTGGTATGCCTTCGAAGCTGTGTTCGCCGCGCACTGCGTCCCGGCGCGATGTAGTTGTCGATTCATGGTCATCCACGCGAGCCTGGTCGGAAGCCCAGGCCGCCATGTGACTTTCGCGGCTGCGGTTCAGCCACATCCTGTCTGACAGGGATCCGGACAATATCTCCACGTCGCCTTCGACTATCACCTGCTCCTGCAGTTCGGGCCAGAAGAAGCACATGGCGGCCCGTGGGTTCTCTTCCAGTTGTTTGCCTTTGCCACTTTCCATGTTCACGAAAAACACCAGGCCATCAGCGACGATCGCATTCAGGTAAATCGTGCGTACCGAAGGACGTGCATCCTTGTCGGCGGTGGCCAGGCTGGCACTGTTTGCGTCGGACAGGTTTCTGCGCCCGGCCTCATCCACCAGGTGCTGCAGTTGGCGTAGTGCCTTGGCGAGTAATCTTTCGCCTGACTCTGCGCTGACATTGGGGATTTCGTCATTGGACATGGGCGTTTCCCTTTGGCTGATTGACTGCCCTCTCATCACGTTACATGACGTTACAGAAGGTGAAAAGATGACGTTTTTCCACGGTAGGCTGCAGTGCAGGGAGTGACCTTGATACAGATCAAGACTCGTACTGTGGAAGGCGCGAATACTCTTCTTAGGAGAATCCGGAATCGGTCTGCAAATGGAGGCCGCTATGCGCTATCACCTACTGCCCCTAATCGGCCTGTTCCTGCTGCTCACCGGCTGCGAAGGAGGTGAACAGTCTGTTTCTGACACGGCATCCAGCGCCGCTGTGAAGACAAGTGCCCCCGCAGGTCCTGCCGGAGTTACAGATACCGGTGGATCCCAAGCGGGTGACCTGGGTCCCCCGCGCGGGGAGATCATCCGGGCGCAACTTACTGCACCACCGAATGTGCCGCCGGCAATCAGGCGCGATCACCCCGCGCGCGTGGTGGTCGATCTGGAAGTGCGGGAACTGGATATGCAAATCGCCGAAGGTGTGACCTACACCTTCTGGACATTTGGCGGCACGGTGCCTGGCAGTTTCATTCGGGTTCGGCAGGGAGATACCGTGGAGTTTCACCTGAAGAATCACCCGGATTCAAAAATGCCGCACAACATTGATTTGCACGGTGTTACCGGTCCGGGCGGTGGCGCTGCCTCCAGTTTCACCGCGCCCGGGCACGAGTCGCAATTCAGCTTCAAGGCGCTGAACCATGGTCTGTATGTGTACCACTGCGCAACTGCGCCCGTCGGCATGCATGTTGCCAATGGCATGTATGGGCTGATCCTGGTGGAGCCACCCGGCGGCATGCGCCCGGTGGACCGTGAGTACTACGTGATGCAGGGCGATTTCTATACGGTTGGTAAATACCGCGAAAAAGGCTACCAGGCCTTTGACATGCAGAAGGCGATTGACGAAAACCCGACATATGTTCTCTTCAACGGGGCGGAAGGCGCACTGGTCGGTGACCGGGCCATCCAGGCCAGCGTTGGCGAGACAGTTCGATTGTACGTGGGTAATGGTGGGCCCAACCTGGTGTCCTCATTTCACGTGATCGGTGAGATTTTTGACCGGGTTCAGTACGAAGGAGGGACTCATTACCAGGAGAACGTGCAAACCACGCTGATTCCCGCAGGTGGCGCCGCGATCACCGAGTTTCGGCTCGAGGTCCCGGGCAGTTACATACTGGTCGACCACTCGATCTTCCGCGCCTTCAACAAGGGTGCACTCGCCATCATGAAGGTGGATGGTCCGGAGGACAAAAGCATTTATTCGGGTAAAGAGGTGGACAGTGTCTATCTCGCCGACAAGTCAGTAAGCCAGTTACCAGTCACCGAAGCGGCGGAGGCGCTTGCCGAAGGTACGGTCTCGCGGGAACAGCAGATCAAGGCCGGCTCGGTTCTCTACCGGGGAACCTGCTCCGTATGTCACCAGGACAACGGGGCTGGCATCCCGGCTGTTTTTCCGCCGCTGGCCGGGTCGGACTATCTGATGAGCGACCGCCAGCGTGCCATCGGCATCGTGTTGAATGGCCTGTCGGGTAAAATCTCGGTGAATGGCATCGATTATAATTCGATCATGCCACCCATGAGCCAACTCACCGATGATGAAGTGGCAAATATTCTCAGTTTCACGATGAACAGTTGGGGCAACAGCGGCGCGGTGACCACTCCGCAGGAGGTGGCAGCGGTGCGAGCCGCAACCGAGAGGACCGAGGGCGCCGCTCACTGAGGTGCTGGTGAATCAACCCCGCTGATGGGGCTTGTCGGCGACGTGCGGTTGGCCAGTCGCTTCAGGATATTTTGCCCGGAACCCGCACCCAGCCTTCCATCAGGACCCGCGCGCTGCGGCTCATGATGACCCGGTTCACGGTCCATTCGCCGTTCTTTTCCTGCATGGCTTCCGCGCCGACCCGCAAACTGCCGGACGGATGGCCGAAGCGTACAATCTTTCGTTTGACGCCCCCGGATGCATCGTTCACCAGGGTGCCGGGTATCGCCGCGGCAGTGCCGATGGCAACGGCCGCCGTGCCCATCATGGCGTGGTGCAGTTTGCCCATCGAGAGCGCGCGCACCAGCAGTTCAATATCGCCACTGGATATCTTCTTGCCGCTGGACGTCACGTAATCGGCTGCCGGTGCCACGAACGCAATCTTCGGTGTGTGCTGGCGATCCGCAGCTTCGCTGGCCTTGGCGATCAGGCCCATGCGCACTGCACCATGGGCGCGGATGGTCTCGAAACGGGCCAGTGCTTTTGCATCTTCGTTGATGTCGCCCTGCAGTTCGGTGCCGGTGTAACCGAGATCTGCGGCATTGAGGAAAATTGTCGGGATGCCGGCATTGATCAGGGTCGCCTTGAGCGTCCCGATGCCCGGGACTTTCAGTTCGTCGACCAGGTTGCCGGTGGGAAACATCGCGCCGTCGCCGTCCGCCGGATCCAGGAACTCGATCTGTACTTCGGCAGCCGGGAAGGTTACACCGTCCAGTTCGAAGTCGCCGGTTTCCTGCACCTGTCCCTTCGACATGGGTACGTGCGCAATGATGGTCTTGCCGATGTTCGCCTGCCAGATGCGCACCGTGGCCATTCCGCTTTTGGGCACCAGTTCCGGATCGACCAGTCCATTGCTGATGGCAAAGGCACCAACCGCTGCGGTGAGGTTGCCACAGTTGCCGCTCCAATCGATGACAGGCTGGTCGATCGACACCTGCCCGAACAGGTAATCCACGTCATGCTCTTCGGATTCGCTGGGCGACAGGATCACGGTCTTGCTGGTGCTGGAAGTCGCACCGCCCATGCCGTCCGTGTGTTTGCCATACGGGTCCGGGCTGCCGATGACGCGCAGGAGGAGCGCGTCGCGCGCGGCTCCAGGCTTCTGTGCCGCTTTCGGCAGGTCTTCGAGTTTGAAGAAAACGCCCTTGCTGGTGCCTCCGCGCATATAGGTGGCGGGAATTCTTACCTGGGGTCCGTGACGCATAACTTGCTCTTCCTGATGTACCGGGATCGATGCGGGTGCCCGTTTGCAGAGCCGCAGCGTTCGTCCCTACGCGGCGTTGGTCGATTCCAGAAAATCCTTGGCGAAGCGCTGCAGCACACCACCGGCTTCGTAGATCGACAATTCTTCTTCGGTATCGATACGGCAGGTTACCGGCACCTCAACGCGCTCACCGTTACGACGGTGAATGACCAGTGTCATGGTGGCGCGCGGGGTACGCTCGCCGATCACGTCGTAGGTTTCGGTGCCGTCAATCTGCAGGGTCTTGCGATTGGTGCCAGCCTGGAACTCCAGGGGCAGCACGCCCATGCCGACCAGGTTGGTACGGTGGATGCGTTCGAAGCCCTCGGCGGCAATGGCTTCGACTCCGGCCAGTCGCACACCCTTGGCTGCCCAGTCACGAGAGGAACCCTGCCCGTAATCGGCGCCGGCGATAATGATCAACGGTTGCTTGCGTTCCATGTAGGTTTCAATGGCTTCCCACATGCGGGCCACCTTGCCTTCCGGCTCGATGCGCGCCAGGGAACCCTGCCTGACCTTGCCGTTTTCCGTAACCATTTCGTTCAACAGCTTGGGGTTGGCGAAGGTGGCTCTCTGGGCGGTCAGGTGATCGCCACGGTGGGTCGCGTAAGAATTGAAGTCCTCTTCCGGCACGCCCATCTTGTGCAGGTACTCACCGGCCGCACTGTTCATCATGATGGCGTTGGATGGCGAAAGATGATCGGTGGTGATGTTGTCACCGAGTACCGCCAGCGGCCGCATGCCCTGCAGGCTGCGTTCGCCGGCCAGTGCGCCTTCCCAGTAGGGCGGGCGACGGATGTACGTGCTCATCGGGCGCCAGTCATACAGCGGGCTGACCTGTTCCGCGGCATCTTCGCGATGCTCGAACATGGGAATGTACACGCT
>JBFJWR010000054.1:0-11966 GCA_041623535.1 Pseudomonadales bacterium | reverse complement strand
CGGGAAAATGGAGGGCACGCATTTCTGCCTGATTGCAGTAGAATCGCGCGATGAGCAGCAACATCCAAAGCCTCGGATTGGGGCTAAAACAGATCGAATCAAGCCGTTATTTCCAGGGCTTCGTGATCCTCGTGATCATCATTTCCGCGCTGGCGATCGGCGCCAAGACCTACGAACTGCCACCGGTTGCAGAGCAGATGCTCACGGTTCTTGATTACGGCATCACCGTTTTCTTCCTGGTGGAAATCCTGATTCGCTTCCTGGCTCATCAGGACAAGCGGCGCTTTTTCCACGATGGCTGGAACGTGTTTGATTTCATCGTGGTGATGGGCAGCATCATCCCCCTGGAAAACGCCGACGCGGTACTGCTCGGTCGCCTGCTGCGCGTGTTCCGCGTACTGCGCCTGGTCTCGGTGATCCCGGAATTGCGCTCGCTGATCAATGCCCTGATCAAGGCGATTCCACGCATGGGCTATATCGCGCTGCTGATGTTCGTGATTTTTTACATTTATGGCGCATCCGGGTCGCTGTTCTTCGCAGAGATCAATCCCACGCTATGGGGGGACGTCTCGATCTCCATGCTCACCCTGTTCCGCGTCGCGACCTTCGAGGACTGGACCGATGTCATGTATGAAACCATGATCACCTATCCGTTCAGCTGGCTCTATTACCTTTCCTTTATTTTTCTCACCGCGTTTATCTTCCTGAACATGATGGTGGGCACCATCCTGGAAGTCATGACTGCCGAACACAACGCCGACGTCGAAGCGGAAGCGGCCGATGACCGGGCACAGTTGCTGGAGAAAGTCGACCAGCTCAGCACACAGGTGGAAAAACTGCAGCATTCCATGGAAGAAGTATGCACCCGCCTGCCGCGCGGACCGACCGCTTAGCGCAGTTGCCATTCAGCGGCGTTGCGCAGGCCGGCCAGGCAGGCATACGGCCTGAGGGGTCGGAGTCCGCATGATTTGCAACGGTATGAAGCACCCGGTCGCACTCGCTCATGGTCTGCTCTTTTTTCGGCAACGCACGCAGGCATGTCAGTGGTAACATCACCGGACCGTATGTAATAGAGGACGGAGTCCTGCTCCGTGACCGTATGCTGACCACGCTGATTGTTTTCTTCATGATTGCCCTGGTGATCTCCTTCCTGTGTTCACTGTGGGAGGCCGTGCTGCTGTCCATCACCCCGGCTTTTGCCCAGATCAAGCAACAGGAAGGAAGCCTGCTTGGCCAGCGCCTGCAGGAATTCAAGCAGGACATCGACCGGCCGCTGGTGGCCATCCTGACCCTCAACACCATCGCCCACACGGTGGGGGCGATCGGTGTCGGTGACCAGGCGGCGCGGATCTGGGCGGAGAGCAATCCGCTCATCACCTCGCTGGTCGTGCCGGCCCTGATGACCCTTGGTATCCTCGTGCTCTCGGAAATCATACCCAAGACGCTGGGGGCCAATTATTGGCAGGAACTGGCCAGTTTCACCGTCACATCGCTGACCGCGATCATCACGCTCCTGCTGCCGCTGGTCTGGTTCAGCCAGTTGATTACCGGCGTACTGAAGAAAAAAGGCGAGAAAAGTATTTTCTCGCGCAGCGATTTCGTCGCCATGGCCGAGATCGGCGCCGAATCCGGCGTGTTCCGGGAGGGCGAATCGGAAGTCATCCGTAACCTGCTGCGCTTCGACACGATCGAGGCCAAGGACATCATGACGCCGCGCACCGTCGTGGTGATGGCCAACCAGGAACAGTCGTTGGAGAGTTTCCACGAAACCCACCCGACCCTGCAGTTTTCCCGCATTCCGCTTTCAGAAGGTGACCGGCAGGATCACGTCACCGGTTATTTCCTGCGCGATGAACTGCTCGCGGCCATCGTGGCCGGCAACGGCGGCAATCCGTTGTCCAGCATCCGCCGCGACATCCTGATCACGCAGCGCAAGAAGCACCTGCCGGAACTGTTCAACTGGTTTATCGAAAGACGTGAGCATATCGCCCTGGTGGTGGACGAGTTCGGCGGCATGGCCGGCATCGTCACCATGGAGGATATCATCGAGACATTGCTGGGCATGGAAATCGTCGACGAGATGGACAAAACGGCCAACATGCAGGAGGTGGCGCGGCGCACCTGGGAGCGTCGTGCCCGGCGCATGGGGCTGCTGTCCGACCCCGAGCCGGCGGCATTGCCGCCCGCACAACCGGGCCCGAAGGACGATCTGCCAGGCACCAACCACTAGCAGCAAACAAACAGGCCCGGCTTGCTGGGATCACGGCATGGGGGAATCAGTCTGGAACTTGAACTGACCACGCTGCCCAGTGTGCTCACCGCGATTTTCCTGCTGTTTATCGGCCAGCTGCTGGTGAACAGGATCGCGTTTCTGCGGCGTTATAACATCCCGGTCCCGGTGATTGGCGGGCTGTTCGTGGCGAGCGCCCTGGCAGTGCTGCATACGCAGGCCAACGTTCGCCTGCAATTCGACACGGACTTGCGCAGCTTCCTGATGCTGGCATTCTTTGCCAGTGTCGGACTGACCGCCGACATGGGGCGGCTGAAACGGGGCGGGGTCAGCCTGCTCATTTTTTTGTTCGTGGTTGCCGCTTTCCTGGCCCTGCAGAACCTGATCGGGACCGGCATGGCGTACCTGCTGGACTTTCACCCGGCGGTTGGCCTGCTTGCCGGCTCCATCACGCTTTCCGGGGGCCACGGTACAGGAGCGGCATGGGCGGAACGCTTTGCCGAGGTACAGAACCTGTCCGGGGTGCTGGAACTTGCCGTCGCCAGCGCAACCTTTGGCCTGGTCATCGGCGGACTGATCGGCGGACCCGTCTGCCAGTTCCTCATCGCGCGTCATCAGCTCGTGCCCGAAGCGCGCTCCGGAGAAGCCGAGCCAGACACCGCGGAAGGCGAATCGATGCAGGTGACGTCCGCCCTGGCAACGCTCGCGCTGATCGTTGCCGGCGTCATCGGTGGCGAGGCGATATACGAGCTGTTCCGGGATGCGGCGATCACGCTGCCCTCCTTCATCTGGGCGCTCTTCGTTGGTGTGCTGCTGCGCAACGTGCTGGGCATCCGCAACCTGTACCGCGTCCACGAGGAAAGCCTGGACCTGTTCAGCACCATGGCACTCTGGCTGGCGCTGGCGCTCACGTTCATGGGGCTGCGCCTCTGGGACCTGCTGGATCTTGCCGGCCCGCTGGTCCTGATTCTTGCGGCACAGACCCTCGGCATTGCCCTGTTCGCGACATTCGTGACATTCAGGGCACTGGGCAGCAACTACGATGCCGCAGTGATGGCGGCCGGGCATTGCGGTTTTGGTATGGGCGCGACCCCGACAGCGATCGCCAACATGCAGGCGGTCACGGCACGCTACGGCCCTTCGCCGCAGGCGTTCATAGTCGTGCCGATGATCGGCGCGTTCTTCATCGACATTCTCAACGCACTGATCATTCAGGGCTTCCTGGTGCTACCCATCCATGGCTTCTAGAACCCCGTTCCGTTCGTATTTTCTCCTGGTCGTGCTGCTACTCGTCGCCGCGTGCGACAAGCAACCGGGCGAGGAAACCCTGCGTACCGAAGTCTCCGGGCTGCTGGAGCGCGAGTTTGCGCCGGAACTGTTCGACATCACGTCCCTGCGGCGCATGGGCAGTGCACCCAGCCGGGACAAGGCGACAGGCGACCAGCGACAGACCGTGTATTTCAATGCGCAGCTACGGTTTCGCAAGGACTTCGACCTCACCGCCTGGGATCACCTGAGTGCCACGTCCCTGGCGTTTCTGCTGGGTGCCACCGAGCGGGGAATCACCGGCATTCGCCAGGGCGGCAATCGTGCGGGAGATGTCCTGCGCGTGCACGGAAGCCGGATGTATGCGCTTCGACAGGGAACCTGGCGGCCCCTGCTCGTGGCAGCGGACCGGAATCCCGGGTTCGGCCAGTCGGCAGAGACATCCAACATCATCGCAAAGATCAGCGCGCTTGCAGAACAGGCCGTGCGTCGCTACGGCGGTGCCGAAGGGGCGTTGATCGACCGGGAACTGCAGGCATCGCTCGAGCGCATACAGCGCCAGCTGGACCAGCTTGCCGAGGTACTCAGTGTCGCCAGCGGTCCGGCAGGCGGCGCTTACCATCGCTACATCCAGTTACTGGAAGACAACGTCGGCCGCACCGGTTTTGGCGTGCGCAATCTCACCACGCAGGGGAGCGTGCAGAATTGTCAGCTCGTGCAATCCGGCAGTGTCGACCTGGCGATTGCCCAGAGCAACATTGCCGCACTGGCCATCGCGGGAGAGGGTCCTTTCAGGCAGCAGGGGCGCCTGAAAGACATACGCGCGCTCTCCGCCCTGTTTCCGGAATACCTGCAGGTCGTCGTGACGCAGGGCTCGAACATCAACAGCCTGGCTGCCCTGAAAGGCCGGCGAATCGATATCGGCGTGCCCGATTCCGGTACACGCGTGGATGCCTTGCGATTGCTCGCCACCATCGGCCTGAAGCTGCCGGATTTTGCGGAGGTACGTGAATCAGGACTCGAAGACGCGGTGCAGGCAATGCGGGCCGGTGAACTGGATGCGTTTTTCACCACGCTGCAGGCACCGACGCCGGCGTTGCAGAACCTGTTCGCATCGAATGCGGTGCGCCTCGTCCCAATTACACCGGAAACCCGCACCGCGATGCTCGACACACACGGGGTCTATCGTCACGCCACGATTGCCGCGCATACCTACCCCGGCCAGCACACGCCCGTTCCCACGCTCAGCGTCACCGCCACGCTCATCGTACGCGCCGACCTGCCGGACGCCAGGGTGGCGAAGATTCTTGATCAGCTGTTCGATTCCGCAACCACGCTGGCCCGCGAGAACCTGCGGCTCACGCTCCTGAGCCGGCAGCGCGCCCAGGAGGGCGTGCTGATCCCCATGCACACGGCCGTTGGGGACTACTTTGCAAACCGTCGGAAACCGGGTGTGACGAAGGGCTCAAAGTAACACCCGCCCGAGTTCTTTTTCCGTGGAACGCTCTATATAGTATCGACATGACACGCAAACGTCCCATCATAGCGGTCACTGGCCCGGACCGGGGAGGCACGTCCGCCTGGCTGTTCACGGCACTTGCCATATTACGCGCAGGTGGCACACCGCGTCGCTACACCCCGAATCGGAACCGCAGCCTGGAGGATGTCCACGGGGTGATCATCGGTGGTGGTTCTGATGTCTCGCCGTCCCTTTACAGTGACAAGAGCACGATGGATACACTGCGCGAGGTCAGGCGGGAGGAAGAACAACTCGTAAAACAGAACGCATCCTGGGCAGACCTTCTTGTGTATCCCGCCGTGTTCCTGCTGCGCTGGCTATTCAGCGCCAAGGAACCAAACAGGCTGGATCCGGCCCGGGATGAGATGGAACTGGCAATCCTGAAGCATGCCCTGGAACATGAATTGCCGGTCATGGGGATTTGCCGTGGGTCGCAACTGCTGAATGTCCATTTCGGCGGCAGTCTGCACGAGAACCTGGACAAGTTTTACGAAGAAACCCCGCAGATTCGCAACGTGTTTCCACGCAAGAAAGTGTACATAGAGCCGGCAAGCAAGCTCGCACGAACACTGGGCAGAACGCAGACACGGGTCAATGCGCTGCACAACCAGGCCGTTCATG
Source organism: Pseudomonadales bacterium (assembly GCA_041623535.1). Lineage (GTDB taxonomy): Bacteria > Pseudomonadota > Gammaproteobacteria > Pseudomonadales > JBFGWM01 > JBFJWR01. The sequence continues at coordinate 6,330 of JBFJWR010000054.1, read as the reverse complement.
AGACCGGGGAAGGAGTAGAGGCCGTGGCTCATGAAATCACCGGCGTCATTCAGGGAATCGAGTATCAGGAGCAGCCCTACGTGATCGGCGTGCAATGGCACCCTGAGTACATGCCACAGATACGTTCGCAAGTTCGACTATTCGAGAAACTGGTCAGTGAAGCCAGGGGGTAAGCTCGCTGAAACCCTGCATGGACGCGGCGCGACGAATGGAAATCACTCCGACCCCCTCCTCCCCTTCAGCACCTTGATCTAGCCCGCCTCAGGCGAAGCTGGATACGCGCGACTATTCTTGGAACTGACCGATCAAATTGGGCCCCGATTCCACCTGCGAAGAGCAAGGCATGAGCGAGACACCCTCTCGAGACCCTGAATCCGGCCCGGCGCTGATCAACCCGGCAAGGCCGCCGATGCGCTGGTACGAAAGCCTGCATTTCTCGGTTTCAGCGGTGCAGATCATCGTGATGATTTCCATCGTGCTGGCGACGTTCAGTGTGCTTATTTTTGTCGAACGATCGCTATTGCTGAAACAGGGCTATGAAATCGCCGAGCAACTCGGCAACCGGGTGATCGCTGAACTCGGAGAGCGCGTGGTGCTCGCCGAAGCGGTCACCACGCTGATCGCGAATTACGGCGAACAACAAACAGGTGCCAGCGCCATCCAACAAGCGGTGCCGCAATTGCTCAATTATGAAGGCGAGACCGGCTTCATCGCCGGTGGCGGTATCTGGCCCGAACCCTACGCAATGGACCCGGAACGCGAGCGGAACAGTTTCTTCTGGGGACGCGACCAGAACGGGAGGCTGAATTTCTTCGACGACTACAACGACCCGAACGGAGCCGGATACCACAATGAGGAATGGTATGTACCGGCCCGTCACTACGCCCCCGGCTCTGCGTTCTGGTCCAAATCATACATGGATCCCTATTCATTCCAGCCGATGGTCACCTGCACGGTGCCCATGTACCGGGACCGCCGGTTCGTCGGGGTGGCCACCGTGGATTTGAAGCTCGAAGGACTGGACGCCTTCTTTGAGCAGTCCACCCGGCTCACCGGTGGTTACATCTTTGCCCTGGACCGCAACAACAAGTTTCTCTCGTACCCGAACCAGCGCATGGTGAAAAAATACCAGACTGCAGAAAACGGGCTGACCACCGAGGAGTACCTGCAACTCGCCGAGGTCGCGAAACGGAACCCGGCTTACCAGGCGCTGGCCCGTGAACTGGAAGCCTATTCCGCCGAGTGGATTCGCAGCGCCCAGGCCATGGGCGGCAACTTTGAAGAACTGGCCATGGGCATCGAGAAAAACAGCTACCAGATCGACCGCCCTGATGCCGAGTTGCTCGCGGCGACGATACTGCGGCCAGCCAGCGAAGTACGCGGCGACAGCCGCCTGATCCGCCAGGTGCTTATTCCCACGGACCCGCTTCTCAGGGAACAAAGCTTTGCACTGGTGTTCCTGATGCCCAAGACGCATTGGAAAGTCGTCATCGTGTTACCGACGGCAAAGTTCTATGCCGTGGCCGACACCGTCACGATGAAGGTGGCTGCGTACGTGATCGCCATCGAGCTGACCGCGCTGTTGATCATGTTCCTGGTCCTCAGGCGCCTGTTCACACTGCCGATTCAGAACATGGCCCGCCAGTTGCGACTGATGACTGCAAACCAGGACCACTCCGGGCGGCTGGACGAATCGGCGCGCAATGAACTCGGAGAACTCGCGCATGCTTTCAACACCAATACCGAGGCACTGGACCAGATGCACCAGGCACGGATCACCTCGGCGAAGGCACTCTATGACGCCAAGAAACAGCAGCTGGAGGCGGATCGCAGTGCATACACGGCGCGCATAGAGAGCAAGGCGAAAAGCGAATTCCTGGCCGTGATGAGCCATGAAATCCGCACCCCGATGAACGGCGTACTCGGAATGACCGACCTGCTGCGTGAAACGGAACTCGACCCGCTGCAGGAACGCTATGTCAATTCCATCCAGGTATCCGGCCAGGCACTACTGTCGATCATCAACGATATTCTCGATTACTCCAAGATCGACGCGGGAAAAATGGAAATCGAATCCATTCGCTTTGACCTGCAGAACCTGGTGGAAGACCTCGCACTGATCTTCTCACCTCGGGTTGCAGAGACGCACGTTCGCTTCATGGCCATCATCGAACCGGAAACCTGTTTGCAGGTCCGTGGCGACCCGACCCGCATTCGACAGGTACTCACCAACCTGATCGGCAATGCCTTCAAATTCACCAACCAGGGCGAAATCACCCTGCGGGTGAGCAGTGAGGACGCAGAAGGTGGCGGATCACAACTGCGCTTCGAAGTGGAGGACAGCGGCATCGGGCTCAGCGAGGAACAGCAGGCACGTCTTTTCTCGCCCTTCTCGCAGGCAGACGCATCCACCACCCGTCAGTACGGCGGTTCCGGGCTGGGGCTTTCCATCTGCAAACGACTTGCCGAACTGATGAACGGGAGCATTGGCGTCCGCAGTGTGGCCGGCAAGGGCTCCGTCTTCTGGTTCACTGCCACGATCGTCCCACTGGCGCCACCCGAAACATTACGCAATCCTGACCAGGCATCCTGCCTGGAGAACCGGCGCCTGCTGATCGTGGGCGACCATCCGATGATGGGTTCCTGCCGAACATTGGCCGAGTCCTGGCAACTGGAGGTCCGGCAGGCTGCGAATCCGGACCGTGCATGGGATGCCATGCAGGAATGGGGCGGAGCACCCGACCTCCTGCTCGTTGATTACGATGTGCCGGACCCGAACCGCTCGGCAGCGCTGATCCAGGCACTGCTGGAAAATGACGGCTTCAGCGATCTGCAGATCGTGATACACGTCACACACCGCTCGCTGCTTGACGACCAGGTGCCGGCCGGCGACCCGCGCGTGCACATTCTTGAAAACCCCATAACGGGCACCACGCTGCGTGACTGCTTCCTTGAGTCACTCGGGCACACGCAGAAAAGTGCCAATCGCGGTCACCGGACCGAGAGCCATGCGCAATGGACCGGCCTGCAAATCCTGGTTGCCGAGGACAACGAGATCAACCGCATGGTCATCACCGGCATCCTGCGCAAGATCGGACTCGAAGCCCAGTTTGTCGAGAATGGAGAACAGGCCGTAGAGGCGTATGCCCGGGGCGAAACCACCTTCGACCTGATCTTAATGGATTGTGAAATGCCGATCATGGATGGTTACACGGCAACCCGGAATATTCGCGCCATCGAGACAGAGGAAAACAGGCCACCGGTCATCATCGTTGCCCTGACCGCGCACGCCGTGACGGAGCGCAAAACCATGGCCGAGGAAGCCGGCATGAACGATTATCTGACCAAGCCGGTAACGGTCGCTGCCGTGCAAACCGTGATTGCGAGGTATTTTTTCAATGAGAATGCTTCGCGCTGAAGCGCTGGAACCTAAGGCGCCCGAAACCGAAGTGTGCGCTCGGCGGTTTTCGGGGTCGTAGTGAGCGCAGGGAATCATGCGGACTCTCCTGCCTCCATTTCAGCACGCCCGATCTGGTAGCCCCGCATGCCGCGCTCCAGCCACCGGCTCTCCTCGCCGTGCGCATGGGCAACATACTCGACCGAGTACAATCCGTTGTCCTGGCGGAAACGCTGCAGGAATCCCCACTCGCGCACCTTGGGTGTATGCAGAAACAGCGTCCAGGTTTCCGGTTCCGGGGCCGTGATCCGGTGGAAACTGGTGGCGCGCAGCAGATTGACGGAGCCGGCGCGCAAGTTACGGAAGCGCGAGATCCAGCCCTGCTTCACGTCGAGCATTTGCAGCCGCTCTTCGCGGTACCCACCGGCCAGCACCACGGACATCGACCAGGCCCACGGGTGATCATGCACGGACCGGTCGCCATCTCCCGCGACAAAGCGGTGCAGGTACGCGGTCACTCCCAGCCCCCGGCCCAGCAGATAGCGCTCCATGTAACGCTCGCCATCGAGGTCAATGCGCCGGGCCACGCGGTTGCGGGTCAGGCGAAATAGTATCTTACGCAGCATCCCTGCCACTCTCCTTGCTGATCGTCGTTATACTGTAACGCTCTCGCCATGATCCGGCATAGAAAAAGATCGATCCAAAGAATCGGGGTGACCGGCACATAATCACTCCGACCCCTTGAATATGGATCGCTGACTACACTGACACTCTCTCGCAACAAAATATTCCCATCAGCATGGAGGATCAAGAATGCCCGTCAATGTAATCTACAAGACCAAGGCCACGGCGACCGGCGGCCGTGATGGCAGTGCCCGCTCCGACGACGGATCGGTGGACGTCAAGCTGGTCGTCCCCAAGGAAATGGGCGGCCCGGGAGGCACTGGCGCCAACCCGGAAAAACTGTTCGCCGCCGGCTACTCGGCCTGCTTCCTGGGCGCGATTCGCGCCATGTCCGGCAAGGAAAAGGTCAAGGTGCCCCAGGACGCGACGGTGACCGCCGAGATCGGCTTCGGTGAACGCACTGAGGGCGGCTATGGCATCACTGCGGATCTGGTGATCAGCATGCCGGGCGTGGATCGCGCCGATGCCGAACGGCTGGTCAAGGCAGCGCACGAGGTGTGCCCGTACTCAAACGCCACCCGCGGGAACCTGGACGTCGGCCTGACCGTCGCCTGAACCGTGCCATGCCCGCCCCGTTCCGGGGCGGGCAACATCATGAAGTTCCTGATCAGGATTTTGCTGCTACTGGTGGTCATCGCCATCGGTACTGCCTGGTACCTGTTGCGTGCCGATGGCCGCGAACTGAACTGGCGCAACATAGCCGAACTGCCCGACCTGCGTCCGCCGGCAATATCCTGGCCGGACTGGGATGAGATCAGGACACGCTTCCGGGATGAACCCGGCAACGATGCAAACCGGCCCCGGCGCAATGAGGCCTGGGTGACGCGACCCGGCGAGGAACCGGCGGCGTTCGCGCCATTCGTACCGGGGCCGGGCGTCAGCCCGCGTTTTCCGCCAGGAACGTTTTTCCGATGGCAGGATGCGCAGGGTGTATGGCACTACGACGCGCAGCCTCAGCCGGGCGTGCGCAACCACCCGGTTGCAACCGACCCGCAACGGAACATCGTTCCCGCCGGACGATGATCGAAGCCAGAATTCCATGGAATGGAAGCGGCTCATGAAAAATCACTCCGCCCACTGTTTCCTCTTGTGTATCCTTTTTGCAAATATCGAGCTTGTAAATATCCAGCCCGACTAAAAAATGCCGCTTTGGTTCCGAAACGTTCTTAATGGAACACTTCCCTACCCGCCCACAGGTTACATACTGAATAAAAACAACCGGGCGGCGCGATGCACTGGGGCGTCTGTGCCCGGATAAGGAGCACTCATCATGAAGCGGCTTTATTACCTGACCAGGAATGTGCAGAGCACCGAACGGATTGCCGAGGACCTGCATCGGGAAGGCATCACCGACTGGCATTTTCATGTCATCAGCAAAAACGAGGCGGGATTGCAGACGCACCATGTTCATCTCGCCGCACCCTGGCACCGCTTCGATATCCTTCACACGGGAGAACGCGGCGCACTCATCGGCGGAACTGCCGGGTTCCTGCTGGCGCTGATTGCCGTCCTGTACACGCCCATCGGAGACATTTTCGGCTTCTGGTTTCTGCCACTGCCCACTGCGCTGTGCGGCTTCTTCGGTGCCTGGGTGGGGGGCATGGTCGGCCTGTCGCACGAAAACTACAAGATCGCCAGGTTTCACGACTCGATTGAGCACGGCGATTACATCCTGATGGTCGACTGTCGCAAGGATCAGGAAGCCAAGGTGCGCAACATGATGCGCCGCGAGCACCCCGAGGCCACGCCCAGGGGCGAGGATTCCACCTGGGTCAGTCCGTTCGCACGTGGCGGCAACCGGTCGGTCTATGACAGCTCCGACCAGCCCGGGCAGATTCACGATGTCATAACGCGCGACTGAACCGACACCCGGCGCGGTGACCACGAAATTCTGCGTTACGCCGGCATCATGTGCCGTGTCCACGCGGGATGAGTTCGCCATTCTCCCAGACCAAGCGATAGTACGATGCCTTTTGCAATCGCCCTGATACTCATCGTTGCCGGCTCTGTCCTGTTCCACCTGTTCAGCCCGTGGCAGGCCACGCCGCCCGCTTCCAACTGGGGTTCCATCGACACCACGCTGCAGATCACGGCAGCGATCACCGGTTTGTTCTTTATCGCGATCGGCCTGTTCATCGCCATCGCCATCATCCGCTATCGGCATCGCGCCGGGCAGAAGGCTGCGTACGAGCCGGAGAACCGGCGCCTGGAATGGTGGCTGATCGGTATCACCTCGGTCGGCATCATCG
>JBFJWR010000053.1:0-11969 GCA_041623535.1 Pseudomonadales bacterium | reverse complement strand
GGGTGCGCTGACGCGCGAGAAAATCATTGCCGAGAATGCCGAGGAATTCATCTGCATTGCGGATCAGAGCAAACAGGTGAATGCGCTGGGAAGATTCCCACTGCCGGTGGAAGTAATCCCCATGGCCCGCAGCCTGGTCGGGAGGGCGCTGGTAAAACTCGGTGGCGATCCGGTCTACCGGGAGGGTTTCGTAACCGACAACGGCAATATCATTCTGGATGTGCACAACCTGGTGATCGCTGACCCGGTCGGCCTCGAGGAACGCATCAATAACCTGGTGGGTGTGGTCTGCAACGGTTTATTCGCCCGGCGGGGCGCCGACCTGCTGTTGCTTGGCGGTCCGGGAGACACCACGCAGACGCTACGACCGCAATAAGCAGGCACGGGCCGGCGGATCCGGAGCGCTGCCTAATCGGCAACCCGGGTCGCGAATCCGGCCACGCCGTCGAGTTCCAGTTTCAGTTCGTCTCCGGAGTGCAGGGGCCCCACCCCTTCGGGCGTGCCAGTCAGAACGATGTCACCCGGCTCCAGCGTGAACCAGTGACTCATGTAGGCAAGCAGTTCGGGGATGGCAAACAACATCTGCCCGGAGCTTCCGCGCTGGCGCACTTCTCCGTTTACCACCGCCCGCAATCCCAGGGCGCTGAAGTCACGGCCCCGCGGTGGCGGCGCAAAACGGGATACCGGGCAGGCCCCGTCGAAGGCTTTCGCCCGTTCCCAGGGATGACCCGCAGTTTTCAGTTCGTTCTGCAGGTCACGCAGCGTCAGGTCCAGCGCCAGGCCAATCCCGGTGATAGCGGCAGCCGCCGCAGCCGGGGTCACGTCGTGCAGCGACGCCCCGATCAGCAAGGCAATTTCGGTTTCAAAATGACAGGCGCCGGCATCCGCAGGCCACATCAGCGGCCGCTCGAGATCCACCAGCGCATTGCGCGACTTGATAAACAGGATGGGCGATTCCGGCACCTCGTTGCCCAACTCACGGGCATGTGCAGCATAGTTACGACCCACGCAAACTGCCTTGCCCGCCGGCAGGTGGATCGGGCGGCCGTCCAGCCAGCGGTGCTGATAGATCACGCTAGTCGAACACCTTGCCGGGATTCATGATTCCATCCGGATCGAACACGGCCTTGAGGGCACGCATCGATTCGATTTCGGCAGCTTCGCGGGTGTAATGCAGGTAATCCTTTTTGACCAGGCCCACCCCGTGTTCTGCGGAAACACTGCCACCATGCGCCTGGACAATCTCCATGACCTTGCTGCTCACCGCATGGCAACGGCTGAAAAATGCGTCTTTCTCCATCTGCGCCGGCCGCAGAATGTTCAGGTGCAGGTTGCCATCGCCGATATGCCCGAACCAGATCAGTTCAAAATCGGGATACTCGGCGCTGACCAGCGCATCGACCTCCGCCAGGAAAGCCGGCACCCGCGATACCCGGACCGAGATGTCGTTCTTGTACGGTGTGAATTGAGCGATGGATTCCGAGATGCCTTCGCGCAAGCGCCACAAGGCGGCCGCCTGGGCTTCGTTCTGGCTCATCACGCCGTCCAGCACCCAGCTTTGCTCCACGCAGGATTCGAATACCGCCAGCGCCGCTTCGACCATCTCGTCGTTCAGCGTTTCGAGTTCCAGCAATGCGTAGTAGGGCGTATCGGTATCGAAAGGCGGCTGCAGGCCGGAGTGACTGATGACGTGGCGCAGTGCCGCCGCAGAGAAAAATTCAAACGCGGTAAGGTCGAATTTACGCTGGTAGGCATCCAGCACCTGCATCATCGCGGCAAAATCGGGCACACCCAGTACCAGCACATTCAGGTCACCCGGCTGGCGGGCGAGCCGCATTTCAGCCTCCACAATCAGGCCCAGCGTGCCCTCGGAACCCACAAACAGGTGTCGCAGGTCATAACCGGTCGCATTCTTGACCAGGCCACGATTCAGCTTCAGCACTTCACCGCGGCCGGTGACCACGGTCAGCCCCGCCACCCAGTCGCGGGTCATGCCATAGCGAATGACCTTGATGCCGCCGGCATTGGTGGCGATATTGCCGCCCAGCTGGCTGGAGCCGGCCGAGGCAAAATCAACCGGGTAGAACAGCCCCTGCTCAGCGGCAAAATCCTGCAACTGTTCTGTGACCACGCCCGCCTGGCAACTGACGGTGCGATCGAGCGGATCGAAGTCCAGGATCCTGTTCATGTAATCGAAGGAGACGACCACTTCGCCGTTGCAGGCCACGGCGCCACCGGACAAACCGGTGCGGCCACCGGAGGGCACCAGCGCGATGCGGTGCTCGCGGGCCTGGCAGACGATGTGCCGGACGCTCTCCAGCGAATCGGGAAACAGAATCGCTGCCGGTGCCGGCGTGTAAATACGGGTCCAGTCGCAACCATGCGTGGCCAGGCTGTCGGCGTCCGTACGGACCCGGCTGTCAGGAAGCTGACTGCGAATTGCAGCGAGAAACGGTTCAACAGACGCAGGCATATGCATCCTCGCTACAGGGGCCGGAAGCCCCGTCCGAACATGGACGCATGGTATCATACCGTCCGCACGCAACCGGCCCGGCAACACGATCATGACCAAGACTTCGCTCGACAAAGACAAAATCCGCATCCTGCTGCTCGAAGGAGTTCACGAGTCAGCCGTGCGCACCTTTCAGGACGCTGGTTACACCCAGATTGATTACCTGAAAACGGCCCTGCCGGATGCAGAACTCAAGGAGCGCCTGGCGCGTACGCACCTGGTCGGCATACGCTCGAGAACGCAGCTGACCGAAGAGGTATTTGCCAGCGCGCCACGCCTGATCGGCGTCGGTTGCTTCTGTATCGGCACCAACCAGGTCGACCTCGCTGCAGCCACGCAGCAGGGCGTCGCGGTCTTCAATGCGCCGTTTTCCAACACGCGTAGCGTGGCCGAACTCGTGCTCGCCGAAGCCATCCTGCTGATGCGCGGCATCCCGCAAAAGAACGCCTGCGCCCACCGTGGTGAATGGCTTAAATCAGCGCAGAACTCCTACGAGATCCGTGGCAAGACACTGGGCATCGTCGGTTACGGCAGCATCGGCTCGCAGCTCAGCGTCCTTGCCGAGGGGCTGGGCATGCGCGTGAAATTTTATGATGTGGTCTCCAAGCTGCCGCTGGGCAATGCCAACCAGATCATGAAACTGGAAGAACTGCTGCGTGAAAGCGATATCGTGACCCTGCATGTCCCGGAGACCCGCGCCACCCAGAACATGATCGGCGCAGAACAGTTACGCCACATGAAACCCACCTCGGTGTTGATCAATGCCTCCCGTGGCACCGTGGTGGACATCGACGCACTGGCGGCCGCGCTGGACGAAGAACGACTGCTCGGCGCAGCGATCGACGTGTTCCCCCAGGAACCCCACTCCAACGACGAGCAGTTCCTTTCACCGCTGCAGCGCTTTGACAACGTCATCCTGACGCCCCATATCGGTGGCAGCACGGTGGAAGCGCAGGAAAATATCGGCCTGGAAGTCGCCGACAAGCTGGTCAAGTACAGCGACAACGGATCCACCATCACATCGGTGAACTTTCCGGAAGTCGCGCTGCCGGCGCATCCGGGCATTCACCGCCTGTTGCACGTGCATCGCAATATTCCAGGCGTGCTGTCGTCAATCAACCAGGTGTTTTCCGACAACCAGATCAACATCGCGGCGCAGTACCTGCAGACCAATGACAAGGTCGGCTATGTCGTGATCGACGTGGAAGCGGAATCCAGCGAATTGGCCCTGAGCAAGCTGCAGAGCATCGAGGGCACGATCCGCGCCAGGGTTCTCTACTGACCGGATCGGATCAGAACCCGAAGCGCTCGTTGAGCCGGGCAAACAACAGCGCGCGGTTGGCGGCCGACTCGTTGGCCAGATGATGGCGCGCATCCGGCAGATACACCTCTTCCGGGTGGTCGAATTTCTCCCGCAGCACACTCAGGTTGAAACGCCAGTCGACGGTCTGATCCTGCATGCCCTGAATGATCAGGGGCGAGATGTCGGTGGCCGGATAGTGCAGAAAAGCGTGCATCCATTCCCGCATCGCGCCCAGCCACTGCACCGGGAGCCTGCGCGCCTGCAACGGATCGCGGTGCGCCAGGAAATCGAGAAATTCCGCATCATCCGAGTTTTCCTTGAACTTGCGCGGCAGACCGTCGATCCAGCGATGTACGAGCCGGTAGGCGATCTCTCCCGGACCCCAGCCGGCGGGGCGCACAAGCGGGGCAAACAACACGACCTGCTGAAACGGCGAATTGGCACGCGTGCAGCGATGCTGAAACAGGTATTCCATGAATACGGCGGCGCCGGTGCTCTGCCCGATACAGTGCCACGGGGCCGGCAACCCGGCAGCACGTTGCAAAACCGCTTCCACGGTTTCGCGATAGCGATCGAACGAGCGAATCGTGGCGCGCGGCCCGGTGGACAACCCATGCCCGGGCAGGTCCCAGGCCAGGACCGTGAAACCGTGCTCCAGGCACCAGCGGATGGGATGCTGGTACAGGCCCACGTGGTCGTAATAGCCATGCAGCAGGAACACGCTGCCCGCCGGCGGACCTGCGGGCGTGAAACAATGCGCGGCAATTCTTTCCCCGCGGCACTCGAAGTAACCGCTATGCCGGGTAGTGCCCGGCAACTGCGCCTCGAAATCAATGCCATAGTAGGCGCAGCATGCCGTTACCCGTGCGTCGGAAACCGATTCAGCAGAGAGGTCAAAAGGCGGCAACGCCGCACGTACGGCAGCAGGTTCAAATACCAGGGGATTTCTCCAATGCGGGATTCAATGGGGATGGCCGGATTATAGGGGCAAGCAACCCAAACTGCCGAGCGCCGATGTGGCCTCAGCGATGGATGCGCCAACTGCGCGGCGCGGTAATCCGATCTGCCGATGCTAGATCGGGCGGCCCCCGTACGTGGTCTGTGGCTTGTTCGGAGCCGGAGAATTGATCCCCGTATCCACCACCTCCACGGTACCGCCATGCTGCAGGTACTGCTCCACGTCATGGGCAATCATGTCGCGGATTCGCTTGCGCGAAGCCACGGTACGCCCATCGGCCGGGTCATCCCTGTTACTGAGCAGTTCCAGGTCGAGTCCGTCGTGGTTCCTGCCTGTACTCATCGTCCCTGCCATACCAGCCACCTCCCTCGAGGTTTCCCATACGCGAGTAAAGTTATAGCCCAGCATGCCACAACTGTGCGAATTTTCACCAGTCCATTTGATTCGTTTTTTGCACTGTTCTCGCCGCGCCCGGCGGACCGGCCGACAGCTGAAAATGCTGGCCTGCCGCACAACAGTGGATGCTTACCCGCGCAGACTGCCGCTCAGCGTGACGACCACGGTCCGCGCACCACCATGCTCGCGATGTTCGCCCAGGCAGATACCCTGCCAGGTGCCGAGCTGCAGTCGGCCGCCCTGCACCGGCACGCTCAGCGACACCCCCAGCAATACGCTCTTGATATGCCCGGGCATGTCATCAGCGCCTTCCAGCACGTGCTGGTAATACGGTGCATTCTCAGGCGCCAGTTCATGCAGGTGGCGCTCCAGGTCCAACCGCACATCCGGATCGGCATTCTCGGTCAGCAACAGCGAGGCGGACGTGTGCTGCAGAAAAAAATGCGCCATGCCAACTTCGATTTCCAGCAGTTCAGGCAATGCGTCGAGCAGTTCCTGCGTGACGATGTGGAAGCCCCGGCGTCGCGGCGCCAGGCGCACCTGGCGCTGTCGCCAGCAACCGGGGCGCTGCGTACCCGCGGTATCAGCTGTCACCGTCACAATTCTGCGCAAGAAATGCTTCCAGGCGCGCCTTGTTCTGCTCACGCTGCGCTGGATCCAGCGCCACACTGTTGCCGTCGGCGTCGTACTGCGTCAGCCGGTAATCACCCTCGTAGTAACTGAGCTCCTCGCGCACGGATGCACAGCGTCGCGCCAGTTCCTCGATCTTCTGCTCCTCGGCAAGCGCTTGTGTACGCAGGCGTTCGCGCTCCACGCGATCCCGCTCCATGGATTCGAGCAGCCGGCGCTGTTGCTCCTGAAAGCGGGCCTCCTCTTCTGCACTTGCGGCTTCAGAACCACCGCTGGTGGTGGACTGCACGGACGGGTTGCCCAACCGTTCGGCAGTATGTCGCTGATCCTGTGGCGGCCGATCCCCATACACGGTTTTACCGGCTGCATCCTTCCAGCGATAAACCTCCGCGCTACTGGCGGCAGTCACGGTCAGCAGGAGAACAAGGATCAGGGCGCGGACAGATTCAGGCATGGGGGATCATCAGGTAAAGCCGGATTGCCTGTGAATATACCGCAGGATGCAGGAAGACTGGAGAAGCGCTGCGGATTCCGTGCATAAAAAAAGGGCGCTCCGAAGAGCGCCCTTCTTAGGCTGGTAGAGACTTACTTGCCGGTAAATTCCGGGTAAGCGTCCATACCGCAGTCGGCGATGTCCATGCCTTCGTATTCCTGCTCTTCGGTTACCCGAATGCCCAGGATGGCCTTGATCACCAGCCAGACCACCAGGCTTGCACCGAAGGTCCAGGCGAAAATCACGCCCAGGCCCATCAGCTGCGCACCAAAGGTGGCGTCGCTGTTGGTCAGCGGCACGGCCAGCAGGCCCCACATGCCAACCACACCGTGTACGGAGATCGCACCGACCGGATCATCGATCATCAGCTTGTCCAACAGGGTGATGGCCATAACCACGATGGCACCGCCTACAGCACCAATCAGGGTTGCCTGCAGGGCAGTCGGAGCCAGCGGCTCAGCCGTGATGGCAACCAGGCCTGCCAACGCACCGTTCAGGGTCATCGTCAGATCGGCCTTGCCAAACAGCACCCGTGCCAGGATCAGCGCAGCGATTACACCGCCGGCTGCCGCAGCATTCGTGTTCACGAATACCTGGGCAACTGCGTTCGCCTCGCCAACGTCCGACAGCTTGAGTTCGGACCCACCGTTGAAGCCGAACCAGCCCAGCCAGAGGATGAAGGTACCCAGAGCGGCCAGCGGCAGATTGGCACCAGGAATGGCGTAGATTTCACCATTCTTGCCGTACTTGCCTTTCCGCGGCCCGAGCAGGAGTACACCGGCGAACGCTGCTGTTGCACCGCAGAGGTGCACCACGCCCGATCCGGCAAAATCCTGGAAGCCGGCAGCGTCGAGGAAACCGCCGCCCCATTTCCAGAAACCCTGTACCGGGTAGATGAAGCCAGTCATGAATACAGCAAAGAGCAGGAACGCCCAGAGCTTCATGCGCTCAGCTACCGCACCCGAGACAATCGACATGGCTGTTGCCACGAAGACCACCTGGAAGAAGAAGTCTGAACGGGCCGAGTAGTAGGTATCACCACCACTCTTGAGCACGTCGTCCACGGCATTTTCGCTGCCGATCAGGCTGCCCAGGATGGGCATGATCTGACCTTCGCCAGCGCCCGGGTACATGATTGCGTACCCGCAAAGCAGGTACATCGTGCAGGCAATTGCATACAGGGCAACGTTCTTGGTCAGAATCTCGGCCGTGTTTTTGGCACGCACCAGACCTGCCTCGAGCATTGCAAAGCCCGCAGCCATCCACATCACCAACGCGCCACACACCAGAAAGTAAAAAGTATCCAGTGCATAGCTGAGCTGGGTGACGGTATTCACCATTTCAGCTACTTGGTTTTCCACGCTAAATCCTCCGAAAAATATCTAGATACCTGGAAGCTGACGCTAAATCGCGTCTCCGCCCTTTTCGCCGGTGCGAATGCGGATGGCTTCTTCCAGGTTGGTTACAAAGATCTTGCCGTCACCGATCTTGCCGGTGTTGGCGGCCTTGGTGATGGCGTCCACGACGCCGTCCATCATGTCGTCGGTTACGGCGACCTCGATCTTCACTTTGGGAAGGAAATCAACGACGTACTCTGCGCCGCGATACAGTTCCGTGTGCCCTTTCTGGCGGCCGAAACCCTTGACCTCGGTCACGGTGATACCTTGCACACCGATTTCCGACAGGGCTTCGCGCACGTCGTCGAGCTTGAAAGGCTTGATGATTGCGCTTAACAATTTCATAGGGATCCCCCTTGATTGGTTGGAACCGCCCCCGGCAGGCCGGGGGCGGAGATTGGTTAGAGGCTCTTGGATATCGAGAAGACAACCTGACCACTGCAGTTGTTGGTGCCGCCACAGGCTGTTTTGCCGATGTTGGTATCAACCCAGCTCAGGCCAAAACTGACACCGAACAGGTCCTTGGACAGACCCACGCTCCAGTCATCGTCGTGCTCGCTGCCGAAGCCGTTGTCACCGTCTCCGCCGTTGCCATTGGCGCTGTCGTCGTAATCGGATATCCCGTAATGCAGATCCAGCGAGATGTCCTGCGGCAGACCCACGGAATAATCGACGTAGTAGTAGTTGTAGCTGTTGAGGTCAGCGGTGAATTCCGGCGTATAGGCCATCCCGAGTGTCACACCCATCGTGGAAACGCTGGCATACCACTCGTAGTAGTCCAGGTTTTGGGCCACGCCACCGCTGTTGCCGTCACCCTGCGGGTAGTCATACCAGATCCAGCCCGCGTCGTAGCTGACCTTGTCTGTGATGTCTCCCGCGATACCGACGTAGTAGTCGATCTCCATGGATGCATCCACGCCAGGTCCGAAATCGATATTGGAACCCCAAACACCGGCGTACAGCCCGCTTTTGTGCTCCACATCAAAACCGCCCTGAACTGCCGGACCGCCGTCGGTCTGGCTGACGCCACGGAAACGATAATCAGTAACCAGTGCGATATTACCCGCGATTTCGAAACCCTTTTCTTCTTCTGCCTGCGCCAGTGTGGCGCCAGAAACCAGTGATGCCGCAATGACAGCTTGTGAGAGTGCCTTAAGTTTCATGCTTATCTCCTTCATGAAAACGGTTCTTGATATTAAGAAAGTCTTCCTTCAGGTCAGGTATCCGCCGGCAACGCACCAAACGAATTCCCGTCCACCCGAAATTCTCCGTCCGGGCGGCTCAAAGCAGATAGCATGCCAAGTAGCTTTTAATTTTAAATAACAATCACTTATGCGCTTCCAACCGGGATCTTCCGCGCATCGGGCGGCCAGTATAACGCACTCTTATGGTGCGCAAACTGCTGGTTGGCAAAAAAACGGTGCATAGCGCGTGCAGACTTTTCGCCCGGCTACAGCACGCACAGCAAAGCCTCTTATAATGTGTTGCAATTCACTCTTTCCGGCTCGGATTTACCCATGCATTGCACCCCGAATACACAAAAGCTGCTTCTGATTCTCCTGACCGCGCTATCCGGCACCCTGCAAGCCGAGCAGTTGGTTGTGGGCAATGGACAAACCCTGGTAATCGGTCCCGAACAGGCTGAGCTGAAACTGGAGAGCCTGCGCCTGGAAGACGGCGCGCGCATACAGTTCGCGCCCGAGGTGCTCAGCTGGAGAGTACGTGCTGACGAGACCTGGATCGGCGAGGGCGTGCGCATCGAGGGTAACGGGGCCAACGGTGCACCGGGAGAATCCGGCCCCCAGCAGCTGGCAGAAACGGATCCCTGCCAGCAAGGCGAGCGGGGCATCAAGGGCGTGGATGGCAACGACGGTAAAACCGGCGTCAACCTGTACCTGGAACTGGGCCTGGTGCACTTCCATTCGCTGGGCATTTTTTCGTCCGGCGGAACCGGCGGCGCAGGCGGGCAGGGCGGACGCGGCGGTGAAGGCGGACCGGCCGTCGACTGCCATGCCGGTTCGGGCGGCGATGGCGGACGCGGTGGCGATGGCGGCCATGGCGGCTATGGCGGTGAGATCCGCATCAACTACTGGAGCGCCGACCAGAAGACCTACATCCCGGTCAGCAACTTCGGCCCCGGCATTCAGATCGAGAATTTCGGCGGACGCCCGGGCGCCCGTGGACCGGGCGGTCGTGGCGGAGCCGGTGGAGCAGGCGGCTGGAGCAAACGTGGCTCGGGCAAATCCATAGCGCGGAATGATGGCGAGCCAGGGCGCGACGGTGTACCCGGCGAATCCGGGCGCCAAGGCAACAACGGCAAGTTCCTGGTTCAGCCGCTGGCAACCGCGCCCTGATACAAACCGCCTGTCGGGCGCACAGATCCACGCCCACCGGAATGTGACGGGCCATCCGCTGCGGGCAGTATCTCCAGCCAGTGAACGGCTTACAGGCACGCCCGCCTGAGACAACTCCGTGATAGCATTTGCGGTCTTCATCCATGCAAGAACCGCAAATCACCATGCTTTCTCCAGATGTTATCGATCAACTGATCAACCGGCTTGAACAGGTGCTGCCCGTCGGATCCAGTGGACTGGTCGGCGAAGTACGCCGAAATGTTTCAGCCCTGTTGCAGGAATCTCTCGGCCGCCTGGACCTGGTGAGCCGCGATGAATTCGAAACCCAGGCGGCAGTGCTGGCCCGCACCCGTGAAAAGCTGGAAACCATGGAAAGCCAGGTCCGGGCGCTCGAAGCGCTGCTGGAAGGGCGGACCGGGAACGCCTAGCGCGCGGAAACCCATCGCCACCGGCGGACAAACTGCTTCCAGGGAGGGAACAGCATGTCACTCGCCATCGTCAGCAGTCGCGCAGCGGTCGGCATACATGCACCCGCTGTGCAGGTCGAAGCCCATATCAGTAACGGTCTGCCCGCCGTACACATTGTCGGACTGCCCGAAGCTGCAGTGCGTGAAAGTCGTGACCGGGTACGCAGCGCACTGATCAACTCGGGGCTGGATTTTCCCACCCGCCGTATCACCGTGAACCTGGCCCCCGCCGACCTGCCCAAGGAAGGCGGGCGTTATGACCTGCCCATCGCGCTGGCAATATTGTGCGCCTCCCGGCAACTGCCACAGGCCGCTGTGCAACACATGGATTTTCTCGGCGAACTGGCGCTGAACGGCGAACTGCGCCCGGTGGCCGGCGTATTGCCGGCAGCAGTAGCGGCCAGTCGCGACGGACAGTCCATCGTGCTGCCGGCGGGCAATGCCGCCGAGGCCATGCGGGTCAGTGGCGCGCGGGTTTATGCGCCGGCCAGCCTCGGCGAACTCTACCAACAACTGGCCAACCGCGATCTGCCGGCACCCTGCGAGGGAGCCGGCCAAACCGGCACCCGAAAACCCGCCCTGGCGGATCTCGCGGACGTGCGCGGCCAGGGCCATGCCCGACGGGCCCTGGAAGTCGCCGCAGCCGGCGGGCATAACCTGCTGCTGTTCGGCCCGCCCGGCGCCGGCAAGACACTGCTGGCCGAACGCCTGCCGGGTATCCTGCCGCCCCTGGGCGAGGAGGCCGCACTGGCCACGGCCTGCCTCTATTCGGTGGCCGGGACCGCTCGCAGCGAATCCGACTGGTATCACCCGCCATTTCGCGCGCCGCATCATTCAGCCAGCCCGGCGGCGCTGGCCGGGGGCGGCAGCGTGCCCCGTCCGGGCGAAATTTCGCTGGCCCACAATGGCGTGCTGTTTCTCGACGAACTACCGGAGTTCTCACGCACCGCGCTGGAAATCCTGCGCGAACCACTGGAATGCGGAGAAATGCGGATCAGTCGCGCCCGTCACCAGGCCTCTTTTCCGGCCCGTTTTCAGCTGATCGCCGCCATGAACCCCTGCCCCTGCGGGCATGGCGCGCAGAGTGAGCAGTGCCGTTGCTCGCCGGACCGTGTGAACCGCTACCTGGCTCGCGTGTCCGGTCCGCTGCTGGATCGTATCGACCTCCATGTACCGGTGACGCCGGTGCCGGTGGCCGACCTGCTCTGCGCGGCAAACGCAGCTGAAGATTCTGCCACCGTGCAGGCACGGGTGTGCCGGGCGCATGAACTGCTGGCCGCCGGTGCACCCAAACAATCCGACCCCGCCAGCTGGGTCAGCAAGTCCGATCGCGACTGGCTGGCCAGCGCAGCCAAACGCATGCAACTGAGCGGCCGCGGACTGCATCGCCTGTTACGCGTGGCCCGCACCATCAGCGCGCTGCAGGGCCTGGAGCACCTCGAACGTCCACACCTGCTGG
>JBFJWR010000052.1:0-12027 GCA_041623535.1 Pseudomonadales bacterium | reverse complement strand
GTCCTGCGTATTGGCCGGCAGAATCATGAAGCGCCCACCGCACAGCCAGGCAACCACCTCGTGGCTGACTTCGAACCCTGCTTCAGAAGTCAGTACCAGCACCGGCCTGCGCTGCGGCAACTTGGCCAGCGCATCTTCAATGCGGCGGGCCGTCGCGATCAGCAGAATATCCACCTCGTCCAGGGACACCGCCTGCTGCGCGAACTCGTCCGCACCAATCCGGGTCACCTTGCAGCGACGCTGCGGATTATTCTCGAGAATACGGACGATTCCTGCGAAGTACTCTTCGTCATCAGTGACCAGCAGAGCGTTGATCAGGTTGAAGGAGGCTGGCTGTTTGCCCATGGATCACCAGGCACCATGACTTGCTACGGATATGCTGACCAGTCTAGTTGAGCGGCCGTACGGCGCGCACCCAGCCACCAGGCGGTGGCCATGAATATATGCCGCACTGGCGAAGCGAACAGTACCTAGCTGGTAAACAGGTAGTGGGCGACGAACCATTCCCGACCGTTGCGAAAACGGAACAATTCCTCGCAGGCCATGAAGAACATCCGCCAGCGTTGCAGCGCCACCCGGCCGCTTGAATGTGGGCATGCGGCATCGAGAACCTCGGCGAGCTGCCCCGCGTTATGGTCTGCCTGGTCCAGCCATGCCCGGCAGGTGCGCGCATAGTTGAGGCCATTGATATCCCACTGGCTCTCCAACTGCAGACGATCGCTGCAGGCCGGCAGGTAATCCCGGGATGGCATCATGCCACCCGAAAAAAAGTGCTGTGCCATCCAGTCCGAGTTGTCCCGCACTTCGTAGAGATACGGAACCGCATGGTGGCAGAATACATGCACGAAGAGTTTGCCATCCGCTTTCATCCAGCCCTGCACCCGTTCCAGCAGTGCCCGGTGATTGCGCATGTGTTCAAACATCTCCACCGACAGCACCCGGTCAAACGGCTGGTCAAACTCCAGCTCGTTGATATCGCAGGTGATGACCCGGATATTCGCCAGCCCACGGGCAGCGGATCGCTGCTCGATGAACCGCCGTTGGGAATGCGAGTTGGAAACCGCCGTGATATCTGCACCGGGGAATCGCTCGGCCAGCCGCATGCTCATGGAACCCCAGCCGCAACCGAGGTCAAGCACTCGCATGCCGTCGACAACCCCGGCCCGGTCAATGCTGAGATCCAGCATTTCCCGCTCTGCCTCCTCCAGCGTTTTCGCCCCGTTCTCCCAGAGCCCGCTGCTGTACTTCAGGTAAGGCCCTAGCGTCATTTCGAAAAAAGCCGGCGGCACTTCGTAGTGCTGGGAATTCGCGGCCTCTGTCTGCACGGCAATCGGCGCATCACCGTGCTGCGCAAGAAAATTCTCCAGCGCGTTGCCACTTCGCGCCAGCCCCTGCACCTCGCGCGCTCGCAGGTCGCAGTTCCTGCGGATGCCGATCCGGATCACCCCGTCTGACAACAAACCGCGCTCGGCCAGCATGATGAGTGGTGCCATATCCTGATCCCCTGTGTCCGTCCTGCGGGTTCGCCAATCCCGCCAAATTCAGCCGCAGGACATGAAAGCCCGGCGTCTCCGGCAAAACCCGGCGCGGAGTTGGAACACCGGAAGGCTATTTTGTTCCGCCCGGTTTGTTCCGCCCGGCTTCAACGCCGGCCGGCAGACCGGTCGCCCGCGTTTCCGGTAGTATCAGGCAATAGCCGGGGCAAGGCGACAGGCAGACAGGCAGACAGGTGAAATGACCGACAAACTGAACATCAAGCAGGCCCTGAGGGTTTTTCAGAAAATTCTCGATCATGGCCAGCGCCGCGATGCAGAACGCATGCTGCACGGGCTGTACGCGAGCAGTGACCTCGATGGTTATACGCTGATGATCCGTGACGAGGCGGTCACCCTGCAGATCTTCTTTCACAACCGGCACAAGCTGAGCTTCAAACGGCGCCCGGAACTGGACCAGTTCATGAAACGCCTGGCGGAAGCAGACCGGTTACAGGTTGAACAAACCTGAACCGTAGAATACCGGCACGCGGCTTACCCCAGCAGGTTTTTCGCGGTTTGCTCCAGTTGCACGGCGAGTTTTTCCGCAAATGGCAGGCGCGGGGCCTTCTCCATGAGCGCGGTAACCATCAGCACGATCCACAGTCCAAGGGAAAGAATACCGATCAGTCCCATCAGGACACCACCAATGACCGGCAATACCGGAACCAGCAGGCCCAGGATCGTCAGGCCACCAAAGATCACCACCGACTGGGCGGCGTGATAGCGGACACTGGCGTTGTTCTGCTCAACCAGCAGCAGGATCAGTCCGGACACCCAGCCCAGCAGGTAGGCCATGAAGTTGGCAATGTTTTCGTCCAGCCCGGTGGAACTTGATTTCTTCAACATGGGGTGTCTCCTCAGATTCAGAGTACGGCGTTATATCAGGACGGCAGCATATAAGTAATGAATGAACATTATCCGGCTCTGGCCGCCTGATTCTGCACACCGGGCGGCAAATCCCTGCAGACTCACTGCGCTCATGCAAAACTGCAGGGGCTGCCATCAGAACTGCGGCGCATCGATGACCAGCAGATGGCGCGCGCCGCCAGGCGGCCGGCGTACTGCAGTCTCAAGGTTCCCATGGCCATCTTGTCATTCGGAAATGCAACATTTTGCCGACCCTGCCGGTATTCCTGCAAAGTTCACGACCCGACTGCTACGATGCAGCAGAAGCGGCATAGTATGCCAGCAATACCCCGGTTTATTCGTCGCAGCAGCAGGCACAGGCACATGCAGGCATTCCCCCCGACCGACCGCCTGGTGATCTGCCACGAGTGTGATGCCGTGCAGCATCTGCGAGCCCTGCCCCCCGGCTCGGATGCCGACTGTGCGGTTTGCGGCTCGCACCTGGCAAGCAACGCGCGGAGTGGTCTGCAGGTGCCGCTGGCACTGTGTAGCGCAGCGTTGTTGCTGTTCCTGATCACCAACCTGGCGCCCCTGCTGACGCTCGACATGCGGGGCGCGGAAATAAGCACGTCCCTGGCTGGCACAGCCCTGGCCATGGCCGATGCAGAGATGGGCGCACTGGCTGCCGTGATCCTGCTCTCGACCGTGCTCGGTCCGGGACTGGTACTGCTGGTGCAATGCTATGTGCTGGCTGCATTACACACCGGGCTGGCATTGCCGGGATTACGCCGCCTGCTGGTCATCATCAGCCATATCGCACCCTGGGGGATGCTGGATGTTTTCCTGCTCGGCGTGATTGTCGCCCTGATGAAACTGGTGAGCATGGCCAGCATCGTCCCCGGCCCGGGGCTGTACGCATTCGGCGTGCTGATCCCGCTGCTGGTCTGGGTCGAATCACATATTGATCCGCACCAGTTGTGGGAGCAGATGGAACATCTCACCACGCCAGCCAACCCACGGGCGCAGGTCACATGATGCCGGTGAACCACTGATGCCGCAGGCAATGGAAATCGGCCTGCTGGGCTGCCAACTGTGTGGCAAGGTCTGCCGTAAACCCGCGACCGGCGTCGCGCATTGCCCGCGCTGCGGAACGCAACTGTATGCGCGGGAACCCGCCAGCGTGGCCCGCACCTGGGCACTGCTGATCGCGGCAATTGCCATGTACATACCTGCCAACCTGTTGCCCGTCATGCGTACCAGCTACCTGGGGGACGAAAGCGCAGACACCATCATCAGCGGCGTGGTTTATTTCCTGCTGGACGGCGACTGGCCGCTGGCCCTGATCATATTCACCGCCAGCGTCCTGGTGCCACTGCTCAAGATTTTGGCCCTGATCTGCCTGCTGGTATCCGTGCAGTCAGGTAGCGTACGCTTGCGCAGGGAACGCACAGCGCTGTATCGCGCCACCGAACTGACCGGCCGCTGGTCGATGGTGGACGTTTTCGTAATTGCCCTGCTCACCGCACTGGTGCAGTCCGGTGCGTTTGCCAGTGTGAGGCCGGATATCGGCGCCCTGGCATTCTGCGCCATGGTGATTCTCACCATGCTGGCGGCAATGTCATTTGACCCGCGACTGATCTGGGATAACCGGGCCCGCTGAATGAACACACCTGATCCACAAACACCGCTTGACCAACTGCCGGACGCCCACGTGCACGCAGCCCGCCGCGGCATCTCGCCAATCTGGGTCGTGCCGATTGCGGCGTTGATTGCCAGCGCCTGGCTGGTGTACCAGGCCGTCATCCGCCATGGCCCGACGATCCTGATTCATTTCGAGAATGCCGAGGGCATCGAGGCCGGCAAGACCCGCCTGAAATACCTCAGCGTGGACCTTGGCAAGGTGACCAGGATTCACTTCGCTGCCACCGGCACCGGAGTGGAGGTTGAAGCAGAACTGGCACCCGGAACAGAGTCCCGGCTGACCGAAACCACCCGTTTCTGGGTGGTCCGGCCACGCCTGGAGGCCACCGGCGTCAGCGGCCTGGGCACCCTGTTCAGTGGCGCCTACATCGGCATGGATCCGGGTGAAGGCGGCAAGGCCCGGCGTAAGTTCAGGGCACTTGAGGATCCGCCGCGAATTCTCTCCCACCAGTCCGGCTCCATCTTTTCCCTCTGGTCACCGGACCTGCACTCGCTGTCGATCGGGTCACCCGTTTACTTCCGCCGCATCCAGGTCGGGTCCGTGGTCGGCTATGAGCTTTCGGAAGACCATACGCAGGTGCTGATCGAAATATTCGTCGAATCCCCCCACGACACGTTCGTCGATCCCGGCTCACGCTTTTGGAGCGTCTCCGGATTGCAGGTGGAAGCCAGCGCGCAGGGCATACAGGTAGACCTTGAGTCCCTGGTCTCGCTGGCAACCGGTGGCATCGCCTTCGATGTGCCCGAGTCACCCGGATCCGCCCGGCCCGTGCCGGAAGGCCACCTGTTCCCACTGCACCGGAATCGCCGGCAAAGCGAGCAGCAGGCTGTGGTCGGCACCTACCCGTTCCTAATTCACTTCAACGAGTCCGTCCGCGGCCTCAACCGCGATGCGGCGGTCGAATTCCGCGGCCTGCAGGTCGGCACGGTGCGCGAGATCCTGCCGGCCCGCAGTATCGGGCCGGGGGAAGTGCGCATCGGCGTGCTGATCGGGCTGGATCCGGGCCTGCTGCCCTATTCCACGGACTCGGAACTCACCATCGGCTGGGAACGCCGACTCGAGTGGGTGGGCCGGCTTGCCGCAAGCGGTGCCCGGGCGCAACTGAAAACCGGCAACCTGCTGACCGGCCAGAAGTATGTCGATATCGACGTATATCCCAATGCTGCACCGGTCGAGGTGGTCGCTGACATGGGTTACCCGGTCATTCCCAGCATATCCGGGTCGCTGCAGGGCATCACCGACAGCGTGGCCAGCATTTTGTCGCGCCTGGAATCCGTGGACATCGCGGCAATCGGCCGGAACATCAATGCGGCAGCCCGTGGCGCCAGCGAACTGGCCAACGATGCCGGGCTACGGGAAACCCTGGCCCATCTGAACGCCTCGTCACGGCAACTGGACACGCTGCTGGCCACGGTGAATGGCAGGGCCGGCCCTGTGCTGGACAACGCCACCCGCGCCAGCGCCGACCTCAGCATACTGGTCCGCGATGCCTCTGCCGCCATGCGGCAGATGGAGGCCACCCTGCAGTCACTGGAAGGCAGCACCTCGGCAGATGGCCGCATGGGCAATGAAGTGATGAAGGCCATGCGTGAACTGTCGGCGGCAGCACGCGCCATCCGGGCCATGGCGGAGTATCTCGAACGGCACCCGGAAGCACTGATTTCGGGCAAGAAATGAAAAGGCGGATGTTCACCATGCGAATCACTGCAGGCCTGATTTCCCTACCGGCGCTGGTGCTGTCCGGCTGCCTGTCGCTGACCCCCGGTTCGCCGGAGACCCGTTTCTACACCCTGGAATCCGGCGATTCTGCGCTCTCCGGAATCGCGCCACGGGACAACCGGTTCTCGCTGGGCATGGGGCCGGTCCTGCTGCCGGACCTGCTGAATCGCCCGCAGATCGTCACCCAGGATGACAGCCACCGACTGCAACTGGGTGAATTCGACCACTGGGCCGGCAACCTGGAGGAAGCTGTGGAGCGCTTTATGGCCCGGCGACTGATGCAGGCCTTCCCGAATGCGATGATATATTCACATCCCTGGTCACAGGAGGAGCAGCCAGGCTACCAGGTGCGCGTCGATGTGTTGCGACTGATCGGAGAACCCGGGGGCACCACCCACCTGGAAGGGACCTGGTCGCTGGTGAACCGGACCCGGCGCGAAGAGGAGGGTCGCGCCCGGTTTGTCCTGCAGGATCAGGCGGACGGGCGGGGTTTTGATGCGCTGATCGCTTCGTACGCCCGCCTGCTGGACCAGCTCGCGCTGCAAATCGCGGAAAATCTTTCGAAAATCAGTCACCAGGCCGCTCGTACATCACCAGAAAACTGAAGCCTGCCAACCAGCGAATTGACTCCCGCTGCCATCCCCGGCGATCGAGAGCTTGCCGGATGCCGCGGGCGGGTGGTGAATACGGGGCTTCTCACGGCTTGCGAATCGCCATTTGATCAGTGAATTCCGGCTGCTGGGTATTCAACACGCGCAACCGGTGGGAACGCACATTAATGGAACAGAGTTATACTTACTATTCTGCAGCTGCTACCGGAATCCTAAGGGGCTACTCTGGTCATCCGAGATAACAAAGTTCAGGGAATTGCGCGGTAGTGAACAAACGGGTTTTTCCTCGCAAGGCCATCAATCTGCCGGCCGACTATTCGACCGGCAAAATTGGTCCGAACCAGCAGGTGCATTGCCAACTGCTGGACTACTCCTATGGCGGACTGATGATCGAGATTCCGGAGCAGGAGCACTTCCGGATATCACAAGG
Source organism: Pseudomonadales bacterium (assembly GCA_041623535.1). Classification (GTDB taxonomy): domain Bacteria; phylum Pseudomonadota; class Gammaproteobacteria; order Pseudomonadales; family JBFGWM01; genus JBFJWR01. The sequence continues at coordinate 5,184 of JBFJWR010000052.1, read as the reverse complement.
CGACCGCGGCACGATTTCCTTCATGGCCACTGTCGATGGCCAGAGCAGTCTCTACCAGGTCCGCGCCCGCATCTGTCGAATTGACGGCAGGCATATCGGGGCATCGTTCGACCCGGAGCCCGCTGCCAGAACCCGCAAGGCGCTGGAGTCGGTCGCCAGCGAGACCGAGCAGCAGCAGGACGACAAGCAGGTCGAGCGCGCCCTGTTGCCCAAAGAGAAACTGGGCGATTTTCTGCGCGCCGTGTGGGGTGCCGTGGATCGCCCCATGAACCTGACGATGCGCAGCATGCTCCCGCAGTTGCATGCGGCTCTCATGGCGCAATCCAAACAGACACTGAACAAGGACGAGAACAAAGCGCTGCTGAACTCGCTGGGTGAGTTGAGCCTGCAATGGGATTCTCTCTTTCAGCACTGGCAGGACGACCTGCGCCACAAAATTCTGCAATTGCGGGACAAGCCCCTGGCCAGTTTCGGCGGCTCCCAGCCGGAAGCATCCGCAGATTCCCTGAGCATCGTCGGTGAATCCGAATTCGAGGAATGGCTGACCGTAAAGTCGACTGTCGCTGATGCCGAGCATTTCCACCGGGATGCGCTGAGCCTGATGAACCATGCCCTGAGCGTGGCTGCGGGCCGCCGGGTGGACGACCGCAACAACCCCCTGGGCCCGGCGCTCCTCGCTGAAGCATTTCACGTCTTGTTTGATCCACTCTTTCAGCACCCGGTAGTTCACGACATCTATTTCCGCACCTTTGAAGAAAGCGTGCTCATGAACCTCGGGGAAATCTATGACGAGGTAGAGAAAGTTTTCGAGTCCTGGGATCTGCTGAAAGATGCCCAGGCCTCGCGCAGCCGCGAACAGAGCAGAGGCCTGCGGCCCAAGGAATCCAGCGCGAAAAAAGAAAAGACCGCCACCAGTGAACAGCCCTCCCCTGCAGGCAGAAAGAAAAAGGATACCGCCGAAGAACTGGTGGTTCCGCTTTCTGAAAAAAGCCCGCTACTGGATGAAATCGAAAGCCGACCCGATAGCCATCCGGGGCTGGAACGCCTGCTGCAGCAGTTGGCTGCACGACCGGTCGCCAAACAGGCGCGCGCGGACAAGCGGGTTACGGTTGTCGGCGACGAGGTTCTGCTGAATTTCCTGTCCGAAAGCCCGTTCACCGTCCCCACGGACGGAACCGCACCACTCAGTTTTTCTGAATGGATGCAGGAGAATCTGCAAAAGGAAATGCCGGAGATCGGGAATGCGGTTTTCTCGGAGAGCCAGAAGAGCACGATGGATCTTGCCGGACAGCTCTTCGATGCAATCAGCAACCGGGACTTGCTGCCGGAGCAGACCATCAACTGGTTGCGTCAGTTGCAGGGGCCGATTCTGAAACTGCTGTTGGAGGACAAGGACTTCCTCTGGAATCCCCACCACCCGGCGCGCGAAACCATCAACCAGCTGGCCCGGCTTGGCGGGGACAGCGAGGTCCTGAAAAGCGGCCTTGATCAGACACTGAACCAGACCGTGCAGCGGATCGTCACTGAGCACGCTGAGGATCCGGGCGTGTTCCGGGAGGCCCTGGCGACGCTCACCAACATCGTGGAACGCCGCCAAAGCTCCTTCCTGGAAGTCATTCGTCGCACACAACATACACAGGATGGCCGCCAGCGCCTGCACGAGGCCCGTGGCACGGTGAACCAGTTCCTCGCCCGGAAGATTGGCCGGCGCCCGGTTCTGAACGCGTTGAAAGAACTCATCGAAGAGTCATGGCGGGATCTGCTGGTTACGTCCTTTGTACGCAGCGGCGTGGATGGTGAGGAATATCACAAGTACATGCGGGTGCTGGAAATTCTGCTGGCCTGGCTGAGGCTTCCAGAACCGCCAATATTCGCAGAAGAATACCGGGAGAAACATGCGCGCAGCATTGCAAACGTATTAAAGGTGCTGAAGCTGGGACTGGATAACGCCTCAGGCGATATCTTCGTGGTCGCCAGCCTGCATGACAATTTCGAGGCTCTGCTCAATGGCAAGCAGGACACCCTGCCCGCCAACCTGCTGGAATCGTCGCAACTGGACCCCAGTTTCACTGACATCTCCACCGCCGTGCAACGGGATACCGACCTGAGCTCCATGCCCCTGGCGGAACGCAACCATATGCGCCGCCTGCAAAAGATTTCCCCCGGCACCGTGATCATGCTGGAAGCCGGCACACCACAACTGAAACGCTGCAGACTGGCCTGGGTCGCACCGGACCTGTCACGCATGGTGTTGGCAGATGATCGCGGCGGCAACCTGCGCGAGATGTTGCAGGAAGAAGTACTCACGAAAATGAAAGCCGGGAAGTTCGAGATCCTGGATGAAGAGTCTGACTCCCTGATGGACACCGGCATACTCGAGTACATTCAGAAAGGCGTGAAGCGCCTGGCGGATGACTCGGCGCGGGATGAACTGACCGGCGCACTGACGCGCCGTGAATTCATGCGTGAACTGGAAAAATGCACCCACGAAGCGCAGCGCAATGCAGCCGAGCGAACACTCCTCTACCTGAACGTCGATCACTTCGACCTGCTGAACAGCAAGCTTGGGCATACCGCCGCCGACCAGTTCCTGGCGTATATGTATCAACTGCTGGCGGACACCCTCGACGAGAGCATCGCCATCGGCAGGCTGGGCAGTGACGAGTTCGGCATCCTGCTGGGCACGAAAGAAACCAGACGTTCAGCCGAGGTTGCTGAGTCACTGCGGGCGATCGTGGAGAATTCGCCGTTCCCCTGGAAGAAAAACGAACTGAAACAGACCATCAGCATTGGTGGCGTGATCATCGCCGAGGTGGAAGGCAATCCGGACACCGTACTGCGCGCCGCGATGGATGTCTGTCAGTCCGCGAAAGACCAGGGACGTAATCGCGTCCTGTTCCACAACCTGGAAGACGACTCACTGCAGAGCCGCAAGCGCATCATGACCTGGGCAGCGCGCATTTATGATCTCATCGACAACGACCGGCTGGGTCTCAGAATTCAGCCCATCCTGCCATTGCAGGAAGGCGACAAGCACTCTCACCACGAAGTGCTGCTGCTGGTGAAAGATGAAGCCGGCACACCGGTCTCGCCACAGGATTTCATCATTGCGGCAGAAACCTACAACCACGCGCAGGATGTCGATCGCTGGGTGGTGCGAACCCTGCTGCAGTGGGTGCATGACAATCCCAAGTTGACGAAGAAAGCCGGCTGCTTCGCGATCAACCTGTCCGGTGCCTCGGTGAACGACGGCAAGTTCCTTGACTTCCTGCTGGCCGAAATCCGCACCAGCAATATCAACCCGGCCAGCCTCAGTTTCGAGATCACGGAAACAGCGATGGTATCCAACCTGCAGCAGGCCACCGAGTTTATTCAACAGGTGCGTGATGCCGGATGTGCGTTCGCCCTGGATGACTTCGGCGCCGGCATGGCTTCATACGCGTACCTGAAATCCATGCCAGTGGATTACCTCAAAATCGACGGCATCTTTATTCGCGAGATCATTTCCACGCCGGCCGACCTCGCGGTAGTACGATCGATCAATGAAGTCGCGCACTTTCTCGGCATCAAGACGATTGCGGAGTTTGTCGAGAACGACGAGATACTCGAGAAGGTACGTGAACTCGGCGTGGATTACTCGCAGGGCTGGGCTACCGGCAAACCCATCCTGTTGAATGATTTCACCGGCTAGCTCCGACCCGGCAGACAGCAACACGACCTGCCGCCCCAACCCGCCACGCCTTCTGCCTGCCCTGCTTTCGTTCTTTCCGGCCAGAACCGTTGCCCGAAAATGCGTGCTCACGACTTACCACGTGCGGCAGTGCTGCACTATGATTTCCTGTAGTTAAGCGGGAAACAGGAGCCGCGAATGAAAGTTGGCCTGGCCCTGGGTAGCGGCGGCGTACGCGGTTTTGCGCACCTGGGGGTGCTCGAGGTGCTGGAACACGAGAAGATCCCGGTAGATGTCCTGGTCGGCTCCAGTGTTGGTGCAGCAATCAGTGCCATGTACGCGTTCCGCCCCAAACTGGCGCCCAACCTGACCCACGTGCAGCAGTACCTGCATTCAGAACTTTATGACGCCACCAAGCTCAACTATTTCCGGCAAAGCGAGGAGAGCCGCAAAAACCTGTATGACAAGATGAAAATCCGGTTTGCCCAGGGCGCTGTCTTCGCCACGTCCATGACCAAGAATGCCTTGTTCTCTGAAGAAATCCTGCGCAAGAACGTTCAGTTCCTGCTGCCGCCAGTAAATATCGAGGAAAGCCTGATCAAAATGGCGGTAGTCAGTTTCGACCTGAAAACCGGCGAAGAAGTACTGCTTACCGAAGGGTCACTGATTGAAGCGATCATGGCCAGTTGCGCTATTCCGGGCGTGTTCCCCCCGGTAGAAAAAGAAGACTGGCTGCTGATGGATGGCGGCATCGTCAACCCGGTGCCCTGCGACCACGTTCGGCAGTTGGGCGCCGATGTGGTCATTGGCGTGGATGTCACGCCATCACCAGATCCGTTGCAGACCCTGAGCAGCAGCTACGAAGTAGCCATGCGCGCCGGCGACATCTCGCGGCATCGCCTGAAATCAATCCTGCTTCAGGAGGCCGATGCAGTCATCTCGGTGGATGCCACGGACGTGTTCTGGGCCGATTTCTCCCGCTTCGAACACAGCGTGGAGGTCGGCAGGCAGGCGACACGGCAGGCGCTGCCGGCGATCCGCAGACTGATGGAAAAAGGCTGAACACTGGCCCCAGGATGCAACGGCCAGCCGCGCCTAGCGCAACTCCAGCAACAGGTTCTGCGTGGCATTGGCGATGACGCCGGACTCGTCCCAGATACGGCTTTCGGCCATGCCGACACCAAAATCCTGAAAGTGCGTTATTGCATCCAGGCACAGCCATTCACCGAGTGGCGGGCGACGGATATTCACGGTCAGGTCGGGATTGGTGAACGCGTACTTTTTTGTATCGAGTACCATGCTGATGCCGTTCCCGGAATCCGCCACCGCCATGAGTCGTTGCAGCGGACTCACTTCTTCGCCGGCAATGAGCGGCACGCGTTGCCGCATCCACATGCGGGCGCGCCCGGTGTGACCGCCACCTGATTCCAGCCGCAGCTCCATTGCCGTGTGATAGCCGACTTCGGTCAGAAAGAAATCGAAAACATGGGCAGTTGCGGATTCCGGTGGTCGCG